>JAUVVA010000009.1 GCA_030604905.1 Verrucomicrobiota bacterium
AGATGCAGAGGTAGGCGCCGCCGATGCCGACGGCGTTTTCGGGGGTCCAGGTGCGGGCGGGGTTGTATTTGGTGGTGACGAGGCGGTGGCGCGGGTCGAGCGGCGTGGCCACGGGCGCGCCGAGGTATACGTCGCCGAGCGCGAGCACGAGCCAGCTGGCGTCGAAGCAGGTGCGGTAGACGTCGGCGAGTGTATCGAGTCCGTTGATACGGCGGATGAACTCGAGGTTGCTTGGGCACCAGGGGGCGTCTTTGCGCACGATCTGCATGTATTTGCGGATCGCGAGGAGGGTGGACTCGTCTTCCCAGGAGAGCGGCAGGTGGACGATGCGCGAGGGCACCTCCATGTCGTCCACGGCGGGCAGCTCGGATTCGGCGCGGAGGAGGATCTCGAGCAGGCGCTCGGAGGGGAGGAGGCGTTGGTCGAAATGAACCTGGAGCGAGCGGATGCCGGGCGTGAGGTCGAGGATGCCATGCAGGTGCTGGCGCTCGAGCCAGGTTTGCAGGGCGTGGACGCGCATGCGCAGCGCGATGTCGAGCTGGAGCGGGCCGTATTCGATCAGCACCGCCGAGTCCCCGGAGCGGCGGTAAGCGACAGCCGGGGCGGTGGGGCGCGCGGGGAGCGTGTGGATGACGGCGGGCTCGACAGGTTTGTCACCAATCTGGTGACAAACCGGTTTGGGGCCGGGTTTGAGCGTCTCGATCAGCGAGTCCTGCGCGTAGGCGAGTTCGCGGGCTTCTTGGGCGGTGATGGGGACGAAGCGGACTTTGTCGCCGGGCTTGAGCTGGCCCATCTTCCAGAGCTCGGCCTGCACGATCGTGACGGGGCAGACGAAGCCGCCGCAGCTCGGGCCGTCGGGGCCGAGGATGATCGGCATGTCGCCGGTGAAATCGATCGCGCCGATGGCGTAGGCGTTGTCGTGGATGTTCGACGGGTGCAGGCCGGCCTCGCCACCGTCGCGCCGCGCCCACTCGGGCTTCGGGCCGATAAGGCGCACTCCGGTGCGAGCCGAGTTGTAGTGCACCTCGTAGGCGGTGGAGAGGAGGACGGAGATGTCGTTTTCGGTGAAGAAGTCGGGGGCGCCGTGCGGGCCGTAGAGGACCTTGATCTGCCATTCGCGGGTGAGCGCGGGCTGGACGGTGGCGGGGGCGCGGAGGAGCGGGGCGTCGTTCGGCACGCCGGCGGGCGTGGAGCGATGGACGCGGAGGACGTCGCCGACGCGGAGGGCGCGGCCGGCGTGGCCGCCGAAAAGGCCGAGGGTGAAGGTGGCCTTGCTGCCGAGGTAGTCCGGCACGTCGAAGCCGTGGCGGATGGCGAGGTAGGCGCGCAGGCCGGGGCCTTCGACGGAGCCGATGCGCAGGGTCTGGCCGGCGCGGACGCGGAAGGCGCGGTGGGAGGCGATCTGCTTGCCGTCGAGCGTGGCGGGCATGTGCGCGCCGGTGAGGGCGCAGACGGCGGCGGTGTTGAAGCGCAGGGTCGGGCCGTTGACGGTGAGTTCGAGGCCGGCTGCTGTGTCGGGGTTGCCGACGAGGCGGTTGGCGAGGCGGAAGGACAGGTTGTCCATCGGGCCGGAGGGCGGCACGCCGACGTCCCAGTAGCCGATGCGTCCGGGGTAGTCCTGCACGGTGGTCTGGGTGCCGCCTTCGAGCACCTCGATGGTCGAGGGGACGTAGGGGAGGCGGGAGAGGTAGGACGTGGTGACTGCGTCGGCGCGGAAGCCCTCGCTGGCGATGATCTGGCGGAGGTAGCCGAGGTTGTTCTCGATGCCGTGGACGCGGGTGTCGGCGAGGGCGGCGTCGAGGCGCGCGAGGGCGTCGGCGCGGTCGCGGCCGCGGACGATGATCTTGGCGATCATCGGGTCGTAGAAGGCGGAGACTTCGCTACCGGTCTCGACCCAGGTCTCGATGCGCGCGGAGGACGGGAAGTGGACGTCGGTGAGGAGGCCGGCGGCGGGCTGGAAGTTTTTGCCCGGATCCTCGGCGTAGAGGCGGACCTGGATGGAGGCGCCGGTGGCGGCGGGGCGGTGGTCGCGGAGGTCGAGGGCGCCGGCGGCGGCGCGGATCATCCACTCGACGAGGTCGATGCCGGTGACCTCTTCGGTGACGCCGTGCTCGACTTGGAGGCGGGTGTTGACCTCGAGGAAGTAGAAGTGGCCGGTGGCGTTGTCGTAAACGAACTCGACGGTGCCGGCGTTGGTGTAGCCGGCAGCTTGGCCGAGGCGGGCGGCGCAAGACAGGAGCTCGGCGCGCTGGGTGTCGGTGAGGCCGGGGGCGGGGGTTTCCTCGACCACCTTTTGGTTGCGGCGCTGCACGGAGCAGTCGCGCTCGCCAAGGGCGACGACGTGGCCGTGGCTGTCGCCGAGGATCTGGACCTCGATGTGGCGGGCCTGCTCGACGAATTTTTCGAGGAAAACGCCGCCGTCCTTAAAATTGTTTTTGGCGAGGCGGACGACGGACTCGAAGGCGTTGGCGAGCTCGGCGGGCTTGCGGATGAGCTGCATGCCGATGCCGCCACCGCCGCCGGTGCTTTTCAGCATGACGGGGTAGCCGATGCGGGCAGCCTCGCGCTGGGCGGTGGCGAGGTCGGGGAGCAGGTCGGTGCCGGGGAGGAGCGGGACGCCGTGGGCCTTGGCCAGGGCGCGGGCGGAGTGCTTGGGGCCGAGCTGGCGCATCTGCGCGGCGCGCGGGCCGATGAAGACGATGCCGGCGGCCTCGCAGGCTTCGACGAAGGCGGCGTTTTCGGAGAGGAAGCCGTAGCCGGGGTGGATGGCCTGCGCGCCGGTGGCCTTGGCGGCGGCGAGGATTTTTTCGGTGTCGAGGTAAGATTGGGCGGCGGGCGAGGGGCCGAGGTGGACGGCTTCGTCGGCCTGGGCGACGTGGAGGCTGTGGCGGTCGGCGTCGGAGTAGACGGCCACGGAGGCGATGCCCATGCGGCGGAGCGTGCGGATGATCCGGCAGGCGATGGCGCCGCGGTTGGCGATGAGGACCTTGGAGAACATGAAGTCGGAGTTTTTAAACCGCGAAGGACACGAAGGGGCGCGAAAGACGGCTGTTTTTTTAACCGCGGATGGCGCGGATGGGCGCGGATGTTTCGGAGAACTTGGATCTTATCCGCGGCCATCCGCGTGATCCGCGGTCAAAGATCTCAGGCGTTCCAGATCAGGACCTCGACGGGGGTGGGGTTCCAGCCGTTGCAGGGGTTGTTGAGCTGGGGGCAGTTCGAGATCAGGCAGACGAGGTCCATGCGGGCGATGAGCTCGACGTATTTGCCCGGGGACGACACGCCATCGGCGAATTGGAGGCCGCCCTCGGGCGTGACCGGGACGTTCATGAAGAAGTTTATGTTCGCGGGGATGTCGCGCTTGTTGAGGTCGAAGGTGGAGCCGGGCCAGGTGGCGAGACCGAGGAGGAAACTCTGCCGGCAGGAGTGCATGTGGCGCGTGCGGTGGCCGTAGCGGATCGTGTTGGCCTCGCAGGAACAGGCGCCGCCAAGGGTGTCGTGCCGGCCGCAGGTGTCGGCGGTGATCTCGGCGAGGACGTTCAGCTCGTTGGAGTAGAGCTTGGTGCCGGTCGTGAGGTAGATGGAGCCGTTTTCGCGGATCGTGTCTTGGGCGCTGTAGCGCTCGCGGAAGTCGTCGGCGCGGTAGAAGAGCGTGTCGGCGGCTTGGTTGCCCTCGAGGTCGAGGATGCGGAGGGTTTGGCCGCGCTTGATCTCGTGCATCCAGAAGTCGCCGGCGGGGATGACGCGGCGGTAGATTGCGGAGGAAGGGGCGAGAGGGGATTCGGTGTAAACTAGAGTGCTCATTTTCGAACCACGGAGAACACGGAGGGCACGGAGAGGAGGATAAGTTGTTTAACCGCGGATGGCGCGGATGGGCGCGGATGCGTTGAGGGATTCAACCACAGATTACACAGATGGGCGCAGATGGACGGAGGATTGGGTATCTGTGATTATCTGCGTGATCGGTGGTTCTCAGATGTAGAGAAGTTCGGAGTTGTAGAAGGCGCGCTCGGTTTCGGGGCGGTAGGTGCGGCAGTAGTCGTCGGGCGGCGGCGGGGGCGTGGTGTAGAGCTGAAGCTGGACGGGCTTTGGGTCGTAGGCGGGAGATGTATCCAGCGGGTGGTGACAGGTCGTGAGGATCACGAGCAGGTCCATCTCGGCACGGAGGTCGATGAAGTCGCCGGGGCGGGCGTGGTTTGGCTCGTAGGAGAGCTGGCCGGTGGGGGAGGTGTTGAGCTTGCTGAAGAAATTGACGTTGGGGACGAGGTCGCGGGCGTTGAGGCCGTATTTGGCGAGCTCGATGAGGAAATGGTCGCGGGAGTTTTGGTAGCGGTCGTTGCGGGCGCTTTGGTAGGAGCGGGTGCCCCACTTTTTTTCGACGTGCGCGGCGGTGTCGTGTCCGCCGAGGGGGTCGTGCCAGCCAAGGGTGTCGCCGGTGATGGACATCATGGCGCGGCCCATGTCGGAGAAGAGGACGTAGCCGGTGGTGAGCTTGGCGGTGTGCTGGCACTTGAGGGTGTCGGCCATGTTGTAGCGGTCGATCAGCTCGTGGCGGTTGAAGCAGAGGAAGGAGACGTTCGCCCCGGCGGCGAGGGCGGTGAGGCGGAGGGTGCGGTGGCGGCGCACGGTGAAGGACCAGGCGGCGCCGCCGGGAAGGCTTTCCTCAAGGAGCAGACGCTCGGGCGGGATCGTGGGCGCGGGCTGTGGCGGCGGTCCGGCGGGGCGCGGGGTGGTGAAGGAGGTGCCCTCGGGGGCGGGCGGAACATGAAGAGGCATGACGGGCGGGGGCGGGAAAAGGCAGAGAGTATGAGGAAATTAGCTTTTCGTAATACTGCAAGAAGCGGGCCAAGGGGCTGAATGCCGGCTGAAAGCCGGCGCTCCCAGGGGGATCAGAGCAGCGGGGGGATGGTGGTGGCGGTGAGGGTGAGCTTGCCCTGTTTCACACCGCGCACGGCGGTGAGCTCGTTGGCGAGGGTTTGCAGCTCGGAGGCGCGCCCCTGCACGAGGAGGACCTCCATGTAGTTGTTGTTCTCGAGGTGGACATGCATCGAGGACACGACGAGGAGGTAGTGGCGGTGCTGGATCTCGGCGAGTCGGGCCTGGAGGCCGGGCTTGGTGTGGTCGTAGACAAGGTTGATAGTGCCGGCGACGGATTCGGTGCCGAGCTGCGCGGCGTAGTCCACGAGCCCGTCGCGCGCGAGGGCCGCCACGGCCTGCGAGCGGCTCGCGTAGCCGCGGCGCTCGACCATGGCGTCGAGCTCGTCGAGCAGGCTCTCGGGGAGCGAGACGCTGAAGCGGGCGAGGCGGTCTTTTTTCTTGGCGGCGGCGGACATGGGGCGGGCGCGGGGAGGCTAGGACGGATGGGTGCTCGGGGAAAGATGGGAAGAATGGGAGGTAGGGGAAGAATGGGAGTTAGAACATGCGGGCGTAGCGGTCGATTTCCCAGGCGCTGACTTGTTGGTGATATTGGCGCCACTCCTCGGATTTGTAGGTGATGAACTCGTCGCGGAGGCCCTGGCCGAGCGTCTGGGTGACGAAGGGGTCGGCGGCGAAGGCCTCGACGGCTTCGGCGAGGGTGCGCGGGAGTTCCTGGATGCCGCGGGCGGCGAACTCGGCGGGGCTGAGGGCGTAGAGGTTGTCCTCCTGCGGCTGGCCGGGATCGAGTTTCTCGCGGATGCCCTCGAGGCCGGCGGCGAGGGCGAGGGTGGCGGCGAGGTAGGGATTGCAGGCGGAGTCGGCGTTGCGGCTCTCGCAACGGCCGCCGCCCATGGGCACGCGGATGGAGTTGGTGCGGTTATTGGTGCCGAAGCTGTTGAAGACGGGGGCCCAGGAGAAGTAGCTCATGAGGCCGCGGCGGACGAGGCGCTTGTAGCTGTTTACCGTCGGGGCCATGGCGGCGCAGATGGCGGGGCCGTGGCGGAGGATGCCGGCGATGAAGTGGTAGGCGATGGGGGTGAGGCCGAGGCCGCGGGGGTCGTCCTTGGGGTCGCACTTGAAGACGTTTTTGCCGGAGGCGAGGTCGTAGAGCGACATGTTAAAGTGGGCGCCGTTGCCGGTCTTGTCGGCGAAGGGCTTGGGCATGAAGGTGGCGAGCAGGCCCTCCTCGGCGGCGTAGTGGCGCGCCATCATGCGGAAGAAGACGTAGCGATCGCACATGGTGAGCGCGTCGGCGTATTTGAAATCGAACTCGAACTGGCTGTTGGCGTCCTCGTGGTCGAGGGAGTAGAGGTCCCAGCCGAGGCCGTTGATGGCGGAGGAGACCTTGTCGATCCAGGTGTAGCGGTCCATGAAGCCCTGGATGTCGTAGCAGGCTTTTTTGAGGCGGTCGTCGGGGTTGGGGATGGAGAGCGACTGGCCGTCGGGGGCGAGTTTGACGACGTAGACTTCGCACTCGATGCCGAGGTTCATGCCGAGGCCGAGCGAGGCGGCGTCGGCGAGGACCTTTTTGAGGGCGACGCGGGTGTTTATCTCGTAGGGCTGGCCCTTAAACGTGTTGTCGGCGGGGAACCAGGCGACCTGCGGGTTCCAAGGGAGAACGCAGCCGCGGTCGAGGTCGGGGAGGGAGGCGATCTCGTCGTCGTTGGGCGATTGGCCGAGCCCGTCGAGGGCGTAGCCGGTGTAGAGCTCGGAGCCGCGGGCGAAGTCGAGGAAGTGCTCGATGGGGACAAACTTCCCCTTGGGGACGCCGTGGATGTCGGTGTAGGCACCGACGACGTATTTGACGCCTTTGGCGCGGAGATCGGACTGGAGCTGGAGGATTTCGGAATCGGAGCGCATGAGTGGGCGGGATGGCAGAATGGGAAGGATGGGAAGAAGGGGAGTGATGGGAGGGATGCGTGCTAGGCGGGGCGGTAGGGGGAGGAAAGGGGCGCGGCTTCGCGGAGGGCGCGGCGGACGGTGCGGGTGAGGTCGGTGACGAGGTGGCGGAAAAGGCGGCGGCCCTGGGCGGCGGTGGCGCGGGAGGGGTGGCCGGTGACGCCGTTTTGGCTGGTGCGGTTGACGGGGTGGGCGAAGACGAGGCCGGCGGTGCGGTCGGGGTCGTCGGCGCCGGCGCAGAGCGCGGGGCGCGCGAGGGCGGGGGCGCGGGCGAGCATGAGGGCGGTCTCGGCCTGGTTGGCGTGCCAGTCGGCGGCGTCGGCGAAGAAGGCGGCGCGCACTCGGGGGCTGGCCTCGGCGGTGTTGAGGACGGCGATCATGAAGCCGTCGTGGCGGGCGCGGAGGACCTCGAGGGCGCAGCGGAGCGGGGCGGCGTTGGTGACGTGGCTGTTGACGAGGAAGAGGCGGCGCACGCCGGCCTGCCAGAGCCAGTCGCCGAGCTCGCTGACGAGGGCGATGAGCGTCTGCGGGGAGAGCGCGAGGGTGCCGGGCCAGCGGTGCGAGTGACCGAGCGAGCACCCGTAGGCGAGCGGCGGGAGCACGGGCACGCCGGTGGCGGCGGAGACCTCGGCGCAGACTTCGGTGGCGAGGGCGGTGTCCATGCCGGTGCCGAGCTGCGGGCCGTGTTGCTCGGTGGCGCCGCAGGGCAGGAGCACGGCGTCCATGCCGGAGGCGATGAGCGCGCCGATCTCGGGCCAGGTGAGGCTGGACCAGAGGATGGGGGCGCTGGGGCGGCGGCGGGCGGGCATGGCCGGATGGGAGTGATGGGAATGATGGGAGGAATGAGTGGGGGCTCACTCGACGTCGTCGCCGGCCTGGGTGAGGCGGATGATGGGGAGGGGCTCGGCGGGGGCGGCGGCGGCGGGGTGGATGAGCTCGTCGAGGCGGCGACGCGTGGCCTGGAACTCGGGCGACTGCTGCTGCGCGAAGGAGCGCGGGCGGGGCACGGGGACCTCGATGACCTCGTGGATCTCGCCGGGGTGGGCCTTGAGCACGAGGATGCGGTCGGCGAGTAGGATGGCCTCGTCGAGGTCGTGGGTGATAAAGAGGATGGTGACGTCGACGTTGCGCCAGATCTCGAGCAGGTGGGTCTGCATCTGGGCGCGGGTCTGGGCGTCGAGGGCGCCGAAGGGCTCGTCCATGAGCAGCACGCGCGGGTTGGGCGCGAGGGCGCGAGCGATGGCGACGCGCTGGCGCATGCCGCCGGAGAGCTGGTTGGGATAGTGGTCGGCAAATTTGGCGAGGCCGACGAGCTCGAGCCACTGGCGCGCCTCGGCCTCGGCGGAGGCGCCGGAGCGACCCTGCATTTGCAGGCCGAAGAGCACGTTTTTGAGGACGGTGAGCCAGGGGAAGAGCGTGTAGCCCTGGAAAACCATGCCGCGGTCGGGGCCGGGTCCGGAGACGGGGCGACCGTCGAGCAGCACGCGGCCGGAGCTGGGCTCGTCGAGACCGGCGAGCATGCGGATGAGGGTGGATTTGCCGCAACCGGAGGGGCCGATCACGCAGACGAACTCGCGGCGGTGCACGCGAAAGGAGATGTCGCGCAGCGCCTCGACGGGGCCGGAGTCGCCGACGAAGCGGCGGCCGAGGTGCTCGAGCTCGAGGACGACGGGGCGCTCGCGGAGGCGGGCGAAGCGCGCGGCGACCGCGGGGGACTGGGCGCGGTAGTCGGGGAGCGAGGAAGCGGAGGAGGAATTAGCCACGGAGGACACGGAGCGCGGACACGGAGGTCACGGAGGGAAGAGCGGGGAGGGAGGGCGATCAGAGGCCGCCGGCGGGGCGGTGGGGGCGGTCGGGGAAGAGGAGGACCTCGCGGCCGGCGAAGAGGCGGCCGAAGAAGGCGCGGAAGCGGCTGGGGCGCGGATTTTTCCAGGCGAAGAGGCGTCGGCCGAGCCAGCCGAGCACCTGGTCTGTAGTGAAACCAATGATACCGATGAGGATGATCGCGGCGTAGACGTTGTCGAAATTGCGGTATTTGGCCTGTTGGTTGATGAAGAAGGTGATGCCGCTGCTCACGCCGACGACCTCGGCGACGACGAGGTAGGTCCAGGCCCAGCCGAGGAGGATGCGGAGGTCGTTGTAGAGGTCGGGCAGGCTGGCGGGCAGGAGCACGCGGAGCACGAGGTGGCGGCGCTTGGCGCCGAGGGTGGCGGCGGCCTCGAGCAGGCCGGCGTCGACGCGGCGCACGGTGTTGGCGACGACGAGGACTTGTTGGAAAAAGGTGCCGATGACGATGATCGCGATCTTGGGCTCGAGGTGGATGCCGAAGATGGCGACCATGAGCGCGCCAAAGGCGGGCGCGGGCATGTAGCGGACGAAGTCGACGAAGGGCTCGGTGAGGCGCGAGGCGGAGGCGAAGGCGCCGCAGAGGATGCCGAGGGGCACGCCGATGAGGGAGGAGATCGTGAATCCCCAGAAGATGGTCTTGATGCTGGTGGCGAGGCTCTCGTGGAGCCACTTGTCGCCGCGCAGGACGGGCTTGGTGGTGAAGGCGGTGTAGAGGGCGCGGGCGACGGCGTGGGGTGGCTGGAAAAAGATCGGGTTGGCGCGTTTGCCCTCGGGGATGGCGAGGTCGGCGGCGCGGCGCTCCTCGACGAGCTTGGCGAAGTCTTCGCGCGGCACGAGCTGATCGACGCGGAGCCAGGTGACGCCGGCCGGCTCGGTGACCTTGATCATCGGGTGCCAGAGCCAGGGCACGTAGGAGAAGAGGCTCCAGACGAGCAGGGGGAGCAGGAAGGCGGCGATGCCGAGGAGGCGGCGGCGGCCGGGCGGCAGCTCGGAGCGGAAGGGGCGCCAGCGGGACATGGGCGGCGGTGGAGCGGAGAGCGAGGGAGGGAGGGCGAGGGCACAGAGCGGCCGGCACCGGGGCGGGACGCCCCGGTGTGCATCACGGGTCCCGCAAAGCGGGATGCCACGAGGAAGACGGCGACGCGGGCGCTTTGCGCCGTGCGCGTTACTCCTTCTTCAGGACCTCGGCGACGAGGGAGGCGTCGAAGGAGGACGGGATATCCTGCGGGGTGGCGTAGACGCCGTTTTTCACGCTGAAGGCGTCGGCGATCCTGGAGGAGCCGGCGAGGGAGCCGAAGCCCTCCTCGGTGGAGCTCATGATCTTGTGGCCCTCGGCGAGGGTGAGGAAGCGGGTGCCGTCGAGGAAGGCGGCGTATTCCTTGGGGTCGACGCCGGCGCGGGCGGCCATGATGCGGATGCCGTCCTCGCGGGTGTCGGGATTGGCAAGGTGGGCGACGACGCGGTCCCAGACGGAGATGAACTTCACCCAGTCGGCGCGACGGGTGGCGAGGCTCTGCGGGGTGACGACGACGGCGTCGTAGATGAGGCCGGGCTGGTTGGCGCTGGTGTAGATGGCCTTGGAGCCGGGCACGGCCTTGAGCGCCTCGCCGGAGTTGGGTTGCCAGGCGCCGATGGCGTCGACCTGGCGGGAGGCGAGCACCTGCGGGGTCTGGTTGGTGGGCGTGGGCACGAGCTCGACGTCGGCCTCGGTGAGGCCGGCTTTCTGGAGTCCGTTGAGCAGGAGGAGGTGGGTGACGAAGCCGATCTCGATGCCGACCTTCCGGCCCTTGAGGTCGGCGATCGAGTTGATGCCGGGGCGGGCGACGATCATGTCGTTGCCGTTGGAGTAGTCCGTGAGCATGATCGCGACGTTCTTCGCGCCGCCGGCGGCGGTGACGAGGCCGTCGCCGTTGGTGACCGTGACGGCGTCGACCTGGCCGGCGGTGAAGGCCTCCATCGAGGGGCCGTATTCAAACCAGAGCAGTTGCACGTCGACTCCGGCCTCCTTCCACCAGCCCTTCTGGTCGGCGATCGCGAGGGCGGTCCAGCCGGGCCAGTCGGAGTAGGCGACCCGAAGCGGAGCGGCGAGAAGGGCGGAGGCGGCGAGACCGGTGGCGGTGAGGGCGGCGAGGGCGGAGCGGAGGAAGCGCATGTGGCGGCGGTGGGTTCGGGTTGGCGTTGAGCCGGCCTTCGGCGACGGTGTGACGAATCCGGCGATTCGTGTGAAAGCATGCGCTGTGCCAGCCAGTCGCCGAAGGGAGGAGGCGCTCAAACCGGGTGTGGCGGTGAGGGAGGTGCGGGAGCGGAGTCGACCAGGCGTTGGAGCCGGATGCGGAGTTCGCCGAGGTCCTTGGAGTGGAAGGAGCGTTTGGTGCGGCGGAGCACCTGGATGGTGTCGAGCACGGCGTCTCGCCACGCGGTGGCGGGCAGGTCGTCGCGAGCGGTGTCTTCCAGCGACTGGAGGGCGGGGGAGGGGTCGGTGGCGGAGGGGGAGTCGAGGCCGGCGAGTTCGGTGGCGAGTCCGCGGAGGATGGTGGCGGGGAGGCGGTGGCGACGGTGGGCGAGGGCGGCGGCGCGAAGGCGGGGTGCCTCGCGGAGGAAGTCGAAGGGTTTGATGAGGTATCCGGAGACGGGCAGGTTGGCGGCGCGCCAGGCGGACTCGAAGGCGGGGGAGCCTGTCATCACAAAGAGGGGCGGGATGTTCGGCACGCGGAGGGCGCTTTCGACCCATTGGAGCGGGCGCTGCCCGGGTAGGTGGATGTCGGCGAGAAGGAGATCGAACTCCTGTTGCTCGAGCAGGCGGGTGGCTTGCTCGGGGTGGTAGGCGATCGAGGGGAGCCAGTCGACGGCGGCGAGCCAGGCGGCGACGCCTTCGGCGAAGGCCTCGTCGTCGTCGAGGAGGAGGAGGCGGAGTGGTTGGTTATTCATGCGGCGGCGGCGAGGGAGGAGGGGAAGGGGAGGAAGACGCGGAAGGTCGCGCCGTGTCCGGGTCGGCTGGTCACGGTGACGGTGCCGCCCCAGCGGCGGGCGACGTTTTGCACGATGGGCAGGCCCAGGCCGGTGCCCTGGCCCGGCGGTTTGGTGCTGAAGAAGCGTTCGAAGAGACGAGGCATGATTTCGTCCGGGATGCCGGGGCCGTCGTCGGCGACTTCGAGGACGTAGCTTTCGTGGGCGGCGAGCGTGGCGGGACGGAGCGTGGCGGGCAGGGAGTGGGAGGGGTGGATGCGCACGGTGATGCGACCCGGCCGGTCGGCGAGGGCGTCGCGAGCGTTGACGCAGAGGTTCATGACGAGCTGGGTCCACTCCGCCGGGTCGCCTTCGACGAGGATCGGGCCGAAGGAGGGCTCGTAATCGAGCTCGATGTTGACCGGGATGGAGGGGCGCAGGAGGCGGAGGACATCCCCGGTGAGGGCGGTGAGGTCGAGGCGGGTGATCCTGCGCCCGTCGGGGCGGGAGAGGGAGTGGAGGCGCTGGGTGAGGGCGCGCGCTTTGGCGCAGGCGAGGCGGATGTGCTCGATGGAGGCGGGGGCGAGGCGGGGCAGGAGGTGCCAGGCCTCGGCTTGGGCGAGGATCGCGGCGAGGATATTGTTGAAGTCGTGGGCGACGCCGCCGGCGAGGATGCCGAGCGATTCCATGCGCTGGAGGTGGTGAAGCTCGTCCTCGAGGCGGGTTCGCTCCGCAAGCGCTTCACGGTGGGCGCTGCGATCGCGGATGATCTTGACGTAGCCAAGCAGGCGGCCGTCGCAGTCGCGCAGGGCGGCGAGGTTGACCTGGGCCCAGAAGCGCGAGCCATCGCGGCGAAGGCGCCAGCCTTCCTGCTCGCAAGGAAGCCCGGCGCGGGCGCGCTGGAGGTTTCGCTCCGGCAGTCCGGCGGCGATGTCTTCGGGCGGATGGAGGAGGCTGTGGTGACGGCCGAGAATCTCGGTGTCGGCGTAGCCTTGGATGCGGGCGGCCTGGGCGGTCCAGCCCGTCACCAGGCCTTCGGGGTCGAGGGCGACGACGGCGTGGTCGGGGAGCGCGTCAAGCAGGTGGCGGAGAAACTCGGCCGTCCGTCTGACATGCTCGGCGAGGCGGCGTTGCGCGGTGACGTCGCGCTGCACGGCGACGAAGCGGACCACCTTGCCGGTCTCATCGCGCATCGGGTCGACGGTCCACTCGACGACGTAGGTGCTGCCGTCCTTGCGATAGTTGACGGTTTCGCCGTGGAAGGCGCGGCCCGCGCGGAGCTCGACCTTGAGGCGCGCGAGGACGGCGCGGTCGCTGAGCGGCCCCTGAAGGATGCGGGGCGAGCGGCCGAGGACCTCCGCGGCGGAGTAGCCGGTCAGGGCTCCAAAGGAGCGGTTCACCGCAAGAATGCGCGGTCCCGGGCCCTCGAGGTCGGCGTCGGTGATGATCATCGAGGCGCCGGATTGCTCGAAGGCTTGGGCAAAGTCGTCGCCAGACAGTGGCGAATTGTAGTTCTGCATCGGATACATGCAACCCCGCGCGTCGCATGAATCGAACCGTTCTCCCTTGGGAGTTTTACCTAAACGCGAGCCCGTTTTCGCAAGCAGGTGGAGAGGCGGTCGCGCCGCCGGGTGGCGTCTTGGCGGCGGCGCGCGGGGCGAGGGTGGCGCGGGCGCCGCCGAAGGGTGCGCGGGAGGGGGCGTCCTGGCTGGGATCGCGGTCGGCGGGCCGATTGGCGGTGGCGCCGATCAGGCGGAGGAGGTCGCGCACGGATTCGCGTTGGAGCTTGGTCTGCGCGTCGAGCTCTTCGGCGGCGGCGGCGGTTTCCTCGGCGCTGCTGGCGTTGGATTGGGTAACCTTGTCCATTTGGGTGACGGCGGTGCTCACCTGGCCGATTCCCTGGGTTTGCTCGCGCGAGGCGGTGGCGATCTGAGCGACCAGTTCGTCCATGTCGCGGGCGCGCTCGGTGATTTGTTGGAGGGAGGCGGCGACGCGGAGGGAGATTTCGGCGCCGGAGCGGCTCTTGCCGACGCAGTCGTCGATCTTGGCGGCGGTTTCCTTGGCGGCGAGGGCGGAGCGCTGGGCGAGGGCGCGGACTTCCTCGGCGACGACGGCGAAGCCGGCGCCGGATTCGCCGGCGCGGGCGGCCTCGACGGCGGCGTTGAGCGCGAGGATGTTGGTCTGAAAGGCGATTTCGTCGATGGTCTTGACGATCTTGGCGATCTCCTCGGAAGAGCGCTGGATGGCGTCCATGGCGGACTGCATGCGTGTCATCTCGGCGGAGCCGGATTCGGCGGCCTCGCGCGTTTCCGAGGAGAGCTCGCGAGCCTTGGCGGAGGACTCGGCGTTGCGGCGGGTCATGGAGGCCATTTCCTCGAGGGAGGAGCTGGTTTCCTCGAGCGAAGCGGCCTGTTCGCTGGCGGCTTCGGCAAGGGATTGGCTGGAGGCGGAGACTTGGCCGGCCGCGGCGGCGACCTGGCCGGCGCCGTCGTCGAGCGAGCCGGCGATGCGGACGAGAGCGGCGCGGATGGAGCGCACGCTGAGGAGGGAAACAAGGGCGCCGAGGACGAGGGCGCCGAGGCCGGCGGCAAGAATCAGCCGGCGGGCGAGCTTGGCTCCCGCGGCGAGTTCGTTCCCCAAGCGGTCTCCGGAGCGGGCGTTGTAGTCGGCGAGTTTGTCGCCGGCCTCGCTGTAGCTCTCGTAGGCGGGCGTGAGCTGCTCGCGGAAGAAGCGAAGGGCGGCGTCGGGATCTTTTTCGACGAGCGCGAAGTATTTTGTCTGCACCGTTTCAAAGGCCTGGCCTTGCGCCTCGAAGGCCTCGAAGAGGCGCCGATCCTCGGTCGTCTGGATGGTGGCTTCGTAGGCTTTTGCGGCCTCGGTGGATTGGCGCTCCAGCTTCTCGATCTGGGCGAGGTAGGCCGCGCGGGCTTGCTGGTCGGTGGTCAGGAGCAGGCGGAGCGAGCGGATTTGAGTCTCGGCTTGTTTGGCGTTGAGGGCCGAGGCGGTGGCGAGTCCGGGCAGGACGTCGCCGACGATGGCGTCGCTGGTTTGGTGCAAGGAGGCTAAGCGCTGGATGGCGAAGGCGCCGAGGCTGGCGATGACGAGGCAAAGGAAGCCCGAGGTCAGGGCGATCCGTTGGCCGATGGTGAGACTTTTGCGCGGGCTCATGGTGGCGGCGGGTTTGGTGGTGTTGCTGGTGGTGGTGCGCGCCGCGTCCAAGACCCCGGGAACGCAAAAAGGCACAACCCAGCGAGGCGTCGCGCGTGAACACGCACGAGGCCCTGCTGCGTTGTGCCTTCAGGCTTGCAGGCCGATGTGCCTGCTCGGGAAAGCTTGGCCGTGCGATGGACGCACGCCGCGACGCTGACAGGCCACCTATCGGCCGGCGGGCGGTGAACTTGAGGCGTGGGAGCGTTTTTTTGCGGGCGTCCGAAGATACCTGTGCAAACGGCCGGAGATTTGCCAGTCGCGGCCAGACGGGCAGGGTGGTGGATGGACGAGAGCCTTCTGGTGGCGCAGTTGGTGGTGGCGGGGGCCTTGGCGGGCCTTTGCTGGACGGTGCAGCTGGCGGTGTATCCGCAGTTTGGTCGCGTGCTGGACGCGGCGGGGCCGGACGGGTTTCGGGCGTATCATGGCGACTACACGCGCGGCGTGGGCCTGGTGGCGGCGCCATTGATGCTCGCTGAGCTGGGGCTGGCGGGTGGGTGGGTTTGGCGGAATCCGGGTCTCGTGGCCGGGGCGGGCGCGGTGTCGGTGGGCTTGTTGTGGGGACTCACCTTCGTGGTGCTGGTGCCGCTGCATCGGCGGCTGCAAGCGGAGCCGCGTCCGGCATTGGTGCGGCGGCTCGTGCGGTGGAACGGTGCGCGCACAGCGCTGTGGTCGCTGCGCGCGGCGGGGCTCGCGTGGCTGATGGCGAGCGGAGCGTGAGGGGCGGCAGGGGCGATCAGGCGATCGCGAGGGTGGTGGCCCTGCGGGTGTTCGACGGGCTGCGCAGGGTGGGGCCGTCTTGCCAGGCACACTCGACGGAGACGCTGTGGCGGATGGCGGGGATGCCGAATTGGTTGGCGGCGACCTCGCTCGCGACGATCGACACGGCGGCGGCGCCGATGTCGGCGAAACGATGGTCCACGCCGGCCACCCCTTTGGCTTGGTCGAGACGGAGCAGGCAGACGCCGCACTCCTGCGGGATGCGGATGCCGGCGGCCTTCATCCAGCGATACACGTCGACGAGCGAAAGGACGACGTCGGGGCGGTGGGTCTCATACCAGCGCAGGAAAACGTCGGGGCTCCAATCGTTGGTGAGCATGGGTGGGACGACGCCGATCCCGGCGCGCGTGGCTTGTTCGAGGAGATTCACCGCCTGCCAGCGGAGGCCGATGCGATCGTTGTCGTTGGCCGAGACGCAGAGGCCCACGCGACGGTAGCCACGTTCGAGGAGGCGAGCCCAGGCAAGGCGGAGGACGTCGAACTGGTCGACGGACACGCGGTGCAAGTGGGGAGAGAGCAGGGAATGGCCGCAGCAGGCGGCGGCGAAGTGCTGCCAGGAAAACCCCTCGATCGCCCCGTGTTCGTAGAGGGGCGCGACGACGATGCCGCGGATGCCCTGGTTGTAGAGGATGTGGGAGAGGCGGCGGGGCGTCATGCCCGGCGTCTTGAGGCTGAACTCCTCGAGGCGAAAACCGAGTTTCTGGGCGCGCTCGGTGGCGCCGCGATACATCTCGACCGTGCCGGGATTGTCGCGCCAGCCGCCGATTTTTTCGTAGGTGGTGAGCCAGGCGAGGGGTTCGAGGCCGGTGACGCGGCTCTTGCGCAGGCGGCCCATGAGGTCGGACACGGCGGGATCGGGCCGGTAGCCCATCTGGTCGGCGAGGGACTGGATGCGCGAGCGGGTGTCGTCGGAGAGGCCGCGCTCGCCGCGGAGGGCGCGGGAGACGGTCATCTTGCTGACGCCGGCGGCGCGGGCGACGTCGGCGATGGCTACGCGGATCTCGGGCATGACAAGTCGGGCGAGGCGACTCATGGGAGTGTGGTCTGTGCCGGAGGCGTGGGCCAGCCCGGAAAAACGGGCGTGGGGGCGGGGTGCGGGCCCGGGGCGCGCGAAGGGGATCAGGAGGCGGTGATCCGGATGGTGGTGTGGGCGGAGCGGAGCGGGGTCCCGTCGGCGGCCGCGAGGACGAGACGGCGGCAGGAGGCGGCCTCGCCGTTGTGTCCGCGATAGTCGTGCGGCTCGACCCGGCGCCAGCGGAGCGGGCCGGAAAGCACGCGCAGGATCAGCGCGTGGCCGTCGCGCGAGAGACGGATCTGGTCGGCGGAGAGAAACTCGACGGTGTCGGCGTGGGTGATGAGTGCGGATTCGATGGTGCCGGGCGAGCGGAGCTCGATTTCGTCGGTCCAGGTGATGCTTCCGGCGGCTTTGTCGAGCACGAGGCGTCGCAGGAGGCTGGCGAGGTCGGCGGCGGGCGGGTAGGCGGGCGCGAGGTCCGCCTCGAAGGTGACGCAGGGCATGTCCGTCTCGGCGCGGAGCAGGCGGCCCTCGTGGGCGCGGCCGGCGGCCTGTTCGTGGCCGTTCACCACCGGGAGCGAGTGGCCGAGGCTGCGGGCGGCGAGAAATTCGTAGCGGCGGGGCGAGAAGAAATCGCGGGTGTATTCGGGGCGACCGATCTCGGTGACGAGCGGGGTGCCGTCGAGCGAGACGATGAAGGAGCCGATGTCGTTGTGGTTGTGGTGCTCGTCGTTGTGGCCGGCCTTGGCGGCGATCTCCCAGAGATGGCCGGAGGAGTCGCGGCCGCGGGCGACCCAGAGGCCGAGGCTGGGGAAGGCGGCGTCGGGGGCGGTTGGCAACACCTCCGACAGCATGGCGGGCGCGTGGAGAAAAAGGCGCAGGAGCCCGGCGAGGTCGGTCCGCTGGTCGTCGAAGTCGAAGCCTTCGGCACGGATGCGCGCGTAGTTGGCGAGGGCTTGGTCGCGGCAAGCCGGGTGGGCGAGGGCGTGGGCGAGGCGGGCGAGGGTGTAGGGACGCAGGAGGGTCTCGGAGGCGCAGTCGGAAAAGTTGACCACGCGGCCGCCGGCCAGGGAGAGGGCGGGGGCGTAGCCGGCGATCAGGCGCATGAGGGGCGCGTCGGCGAAGAGCGAGAGGGCGCCGGCGGAGCGCGTCTCGAGTTGTTCGTCGAGCCGGGTGAAGGCGCCGAAGCCGAAATCCCAGTAGGCGGGGCCCTCCGAGCAGGCGCCGTCGGGGCCGAAGCCTTCGAGGAAGCGGGGGAGGCCCTCGCGCGCGCGGAGGAGGAGCGGGACGAGGATCGAGACGTCATCCTCGAGCGCGAGCGCGGCGCCGAGCACGCCTTGGTGGCAGACGGCGTTCCAGTTGTTGGTGATGGAGCGCCAGAAGAAATCGCCCTCGATGAAGGCGGGGAAAACCTCGGTGCGCAGACGGGCGAGGAGGCGGCCGCGAAACCCAAGCGGTAGTTGGGCCTTGAATACGCAGAGCAGCTCGGCGAGCAGATCGCAGGTCTGGGCGACGAAGAGGTCGATAAGACGCGGGTCGCGCCCGGATGCGTCCTTGACGTGGGCCGGGAGCGCCCAGGAAGGCTCGTCGAGGATGGCGGCCATCGCGTCCTGGAACGCGGCGTGCAGCGCGGGCGGGGCGGAGTCGCCGAGGACGAGCGAGGCGAGGGCGAAGCGCGCGAGGCGGCGGCGGCGCTCGAAGTAGCGTTTTTCGAAGCGGAGGCGGACGCCGGTGGCGGCGAAGTCGCGGTAGAGGGCGTCGTCGAGGACGGGGGCGGGGCTGTCGAGCTCGTCAAGGGCGCGACGCACGAGTTGGTCGCGCAGCGGCGCAAGGAGGGGGCGTGAAAAGGCCTCGGTCCACGCAGGATCGTCCGCGGGCGGCAGGCTGGCTCGGGGCGGGTGCGCGGCGAGCGTGGCGCTCAGATGGGCGGCGGAGAGAGCGGGATCGAGGAGGTTGAGGGGCATGGCTGCGGGGACGCCGCTGCGCGGAATGACGAACGACGAGTGACCAATGACCAATGACCAATGACCTCTAGCCACCGGAGGTGGCTGGTTTGACATGACCAATGACCGGGCGGGAGGCTACTCGATGGGCGCGGGGTCGGCGAGGGTGCTCTTATGCTCGGCGGCGGCGGAGGGTGGCGAAGGCGAGGGCGCCGAGGCCGGCGAGAGCGGCGAAGGCGGAGGGTTCGGGGATGACGCCGACCGTGATGGAGCCGTTGTCCACGCTGCCGGCGGTGAAGATCGTCCCGAAGTTCTCGTTGAGCCACGTGTAGCTGTATGTGCCGTTGGCGAGAGTGGTGCCGGCGATGTTGAGCGCGGAGACGGACACGCTGTGGCTGAGGTTGACGAGGGTGCCGGAGCCGATTGTCAGGGATGCCTTGGAGGCGGAAAGATCGGCGGCGAAAAGGAGGGTGCCTCCGGTGAGGGAGAAGGTGCCGGTGAAGTCGGCGGCGTTGGCGATGTTGGTGAGGCGGAAGTTGCTGGTCGTGGCGCCGCCGGAGAAGACGATCGTGCCGGAGCCATTGAGCTTCTCGGTGATGGTGAGGTCGAAGCTGCGACCGGCGGAGGCGCTGAAGGTCGTGGTGCCGGCTTGGTCGAAGGTGCCGATGCTGAGGTTGTGGAAGTGGTTGGCGTTGGCGGCGAGGACGCTGGTGCTTCCCTGGGTCTCGAGCCAGGGCACGATGGCGCGGGCGGTGGTGCCGTTGGTGGTTTTCATCGAGAGCGAGCCGCCGGTCTGAATGATGAGCTTGGCGCCGCCAAAGGTGTTCGCGCTGGAGTTTTCCGGGGTGCGGACTTGGAAGCCTTGGGTGAAGTAGTGGCCGGTGGCATCCATGGCCGTGATCTGCACGGCGGAGCCGGAGGCGGTGATGTGCCAGCTGTTCAGGTTGCCGGTTTGGGTGGTGTGCCAGTTCCAACCGGAGGCCTGGTTCTGACGGAGGAAGTAGCTGGGGACGGTTTGCGCGGATGCGGCGGTGCAGGCAGCGAGGGCGGCCAGGGTGGTCGCGAAGGCGAGCGGACGGGGGGAGTTCATGGGGGGCTTGTCGGGGTTCGGGAGAGACTATCGGCAAACAGGACGGGGATTGAGAGACGCTAAATGCTTTACCGTAACTCAGGTCGAGGGAAGCGGGCGGGCGTATCCAAAAAATCGCTACCAGCCAAGGTCCCGGCTGATCGCGGCGGCGAGCTTGTCGGCCATGAGTTGGTGGGTGCGAACGCTCGGGTGCCAGTCGGCGCCGATGCCGTGGTGTGCGGACTGGACGCCGAAATCGAGGAGGTGGACGGGGCGGGTGCCGGCGGGGAGGTCGGTGTTGGCGCGAGCGACGACTTGTTCGAGGTAGCCGAGAATGGCGCGGCGGGGTTTTCGGTCGCCGGGCCAATCGCTGATCATCGGGCCGACGGAGCAGTAGATGGTGACGCCGGGGTGGAGGACGCGGAGGCGGGCGATGAACTCGAGGTAGGCGGTGATCCAGCCGGCTTCGTCGGGATTTTCGCGGGCGAAGTCGTTGGTGCCGAGGTTAACGACGATGAGGTCGGCCGTGTAGGCGGCGTGGTCCCAAAGGGGAGCGGGGGCGTTGGCGAGGACGCGGTCGTGGAGGGAGACGATGGTGTTGTCGGGCCAGAGTTTTTTGCCGGAGGCGGCGATGGCGACGTAGTCGGCGTCGAAGCGGCGGGCGGCGATGGCGCCGTAGGTGAGCCAGGCGTTTTGGGTGGCGGGCGTAAACTTGGCTTCTTTGTTCGGGGCCTCGTTGCCGAAGCCGCAGGTGATGGAGTCGCCGATGGCGAGGACACGGCGGGCGCGGGGTGGCGTGGGGAGGAGCGTGGCGCCGTCGGTCAGGGTGAGGCCGAGGATCTGGGTGCCGCCTTGGGAAGCCTCGGTGCGTTTGACCAGCTCGACGAGGTGGCGGCCGGGCGGGAGGGATTGCGCGATCGGGTAGTCGTGGTCGCCGGCTTGGAGGGCGAGGACCGAGGAGGCTTCGCCGTTGAGCACGACTTGCCAGTGGCTCTTGCCGCCATCGCGCAGGCGGATGGTGGCGCTGCCGCCGGAGAGGGTGAAGCGGAGCGCGGAGTGCGGCCAGGAGCAGCGCGGGGCCTCGCCGGAGCCGGTGTCGAAGCGGCCGATGTAGTGGAGGGCGGGGTCGCTCGGGGAGATGGCCGCGGCGGCCGGGGAGGCCGCCGCGGAATGTCCAAGGATCAAGGACCAAGGCCCGATGAGCAGTAGGGCGAGGAAGCGGAGGCGGCGCATGGCGCAATGACGAATGCCGAATGAGGAGGCGGTGGTGAGGGCCGAGCTGGGGCTCGGCGCTCCCGGGGGCTCAGCGCATGCGCTTGAGCTCGAACTGCTCGCCGGCGAGGGCGCGCTTGGCGTAGGCGCCCCAGTAGGGCGTGGGGGTGAAGCGCCAGTCTTCGAGCATGCGAGGGCCGGCCTTGGGGTGGAAGCTCCAGCCGGTCCAGTGCAGGCGGTGCTTCTGGATCAGGCCGAGCATGTCGGGGAGCCAGCTCTCGGGCTCGACAAAGTTTTCCGGGCGCTCCCAGGGCTGGGGGCGATTGTCGGCGCCGATTTCGCCGATGAGGATCGGGTGGTGGGCGGCGATATCGAGCATCTTGCCCTGCCAATCGCGTTTCCAGGGGTAGATGTGGGAGGCGTAGATGATGCCGTTGCCGCCTTTGTCCTCGAGGGCGTAGCCTTTGAGGATGCCGGAGAGGTCGTAGGCGTAGTCGAGGGCGCCGATGACGACGACGTTGCGGGCGCCGGTGGCGCGGACGGTATCGAGCATCTTCTGCATGCCGGGGGAGATGAAGCCCTGGCGGGCGGCGACGCGTTCTTCGATGGTAAGGAAGTTGTCCTCGTCGGCGCCGGCTTTGCGCTCGGAGACGAAGCCGCCGTTGCGCCAGACATCCCAGGAGATGCTGTGGGGCTCGTTGAGGAGGTCGAAGATGACGGCGGGGTGGTTTTTGTAGCGCGTGGCGGCGTCGGTCCAGAAGTCGAGGTGCTCGGCGCGGGGCGCGCGGTATTGGTGGAGGTCGAGGACGAGGTAGGCGCCTCGGTTGGCGGCGAGGGTGATGATGTTGTCGACGAGTTCGCGGTAGGCCTTGCCGCCGTCGTCCTGGTCTTCGCCTTGGCCGAACCAGAAGGTGTCCTTGACGGGGAGGCGGATCACGTTGGCGCGCCAGTCCTCGATGGCGACGAGCGTGGAGCGAAGCACGTTTTCGCCTTTGGAGAGCCACTCGAGGCTGGGGATGTTGACGCCCTGCAACCAGACCTCGCGACCCTGGGCGTCGTGCACGCGGTTGCCGACGACGCGCAGCTCGGTGGGCCAGGCCTCGCGGCGGGGTTGTTCGAGCGGGGGGACGGGCGGAGGGGCGTTGCGGGCGCGCTCGGCGAGGAGCGCCTCGTGGTCGGTGGGGCGGAGCGTGATGTCGTCGAGGTCGAAGACGCCGGCCTTCACGTAAAAGAGGGACGGCATGAAATCGAGGTGGGTGGTGCCTTCCGGGACGAGGAAGCGACTGCGGACAGACTTCCAGCCCTGGGTGTTCTCGCGATGGGCGGAGGCGGGGGCGTTGCCGAGCATCGCGCCGGAGGCGTCCTTGAAATTGATGATGATGCGGGCGTCGTGCCAGGACTTCTCGCCGCGCTGGAGGCCGCTGACGCGGGCGCGGTAGCCGAGTTCGAGGGCTTTCACGCCGGGGGGCAGGGGAATCGAGAGATGGAGGGTGTCCATGCGCCCGGGTTCGGTGGAGCGGAGGCGGAGGAAGCGGTTTCCGTCCTCGACCTCCCAGGTGGCGGCGCGGGCGCGGGGCCAGCCGAGGGGCTGGGTGCCGGAGCGGTCGAGGCGCTCGAAGCTGCCGTCGGGCAGGAGGGAGGCGGGCTCGGCGCCCTGCGCGTGAAGCGGGAACGTGAGGGGCGCGAGCGCGAGGAGGAGGGAGGCGAGCGTGCGGCGGAGCAGGGTCATGGGGAAGGTGTGGGGCCGGGCGGAGGAAGGGGTGGTTTGCGGCGGGGGCGCGGCGCGACGGCCCGCCATGCCTGTTTCACGGGCGGGGCGGGGCGGGGTTGGCGCCAGGGCGGGCGGAGCGCCCTTTGCGGGGGGCGGGAGCTGAGCTCAGGGGCGGGCGATGACCGGCTTGAGCGAGAGGTCGTCGATATCGAAGGTGCCGCCGGCGACGCGGAAGAGGGAGGGTATCACCTCCACGGATACGGCGCCGGCGGGCACGGAGATCTGGTGGACGACGGTCTGCCAGCCCTCGGTGTCGCGATTGAAGAAGGGGACGCGCGGCACGGGGATGACTTTGTTGGCGGCGTCGCGGAAGTTCACGATCACGCGGGCGTCATACCATTTCTCGGCGCCGACCATGAGGTCGGTGACGCGGGCGCGGAAGCTGAGGTCGAGGCCGGTGGTGCCGGGCGGCAGATCGGCGCGGTGGTAGAGGTTGACGTGGGTGCCGGGGGCGGGGCTGTTGAGGCGGAGGAAAAAGTTTCCGGCCTCGGATTCCCAGGAGACGTGGCGCGCACGGGCCCAGCCGAGGGGCCATTCGCCGGAGGCGTTGGGTTTGTCGAGCGAGGCTTCGGGCAGGAGGGAGGCGGAGGCGTGGGCGGGCGCGAGCGCGAGGCCGAGGAGGGCGGCGGCGAGGAGGCCGCGGCGGAGGAGGTGGCGGGGGAGGAGGGGCGAAGGATGCATGAGGATGCGTAAGGTGGGCGCGGATACGCGGGGCGCTGGCTTCGTGCGGGGGCGGCGAGGCGGCTCAGGGAATCGCGTTGGTCGGGCTGGAGGGGTTGGGCGTGAAGCCGTTGAAGAGGAGGCCGACGTCGGCAGTGGCCCAGAGGTTGGGGTTGGTCGCGGTGGTCTGGAACAGGCCGGCGGTGATCGGTTCGAGGCTGCGCACGGAGGCGTCGGTGAAGACGAGGTTGGTGCGGTTGCCGTGCCGGAGGATTTCGCGGCGATGATCGGCGTTGTAGCTGCTGGCGTTCCAGGGGTAGAGGTGCTCGATGTTTGCGGTGGGGGCGTCGCCGGCGAGGACGATGGCGCGGTCGCGAACGCGGGTGATGTTGCCGCGGAGCTGGCCGCCTTGCAGGAAGCGGTTGATGCGGTAGGTGGTCTCGCCGAGGGCCATGTTGTCCGAGGGCTGCGGCGTGGCCGAGGGGCAGTTGAAGCGGGAGCGAGCCTGGCCTTGGGCCATGGCCATGTAGGGGGCGATCTTCTGGTGCCAGGTCCGGTCGGCGTCGGGGTGACCGAAGAAGGGGTGGTCGGCGGGTGTGGGGGAGACGCGAGGGAGGGGAAGCAGGTTGCGATTCTCGTTGGCGTAGAGGATGGCGGCGGTGCCGATCTGGCGGAGGTTGGAGAGGCACTGCGTGGTGCGGGCTTTCTGGCGGACGGAGCCCACGACCGGGATGAGGATGGCGGCGAGGATGCCGATGATCGCGATGACGGTGAGAAGCTCGATGAGGGTGAAGGCGGGGCGCGCGCGGCGGAGGAGGGGATGGGCGTGGGAGAGCATGGCGGGGTGGGGCCGGGGGTGGGGGCGGAGCGCGGCAGCGCAATCGCTTCGATGGGTAACGGCCCAAACAAAACGCTTCTTGAGTCGGCAGGTAAGGCCTCAGTGACGTTACCGTAAAGCAAACAGCTCTGTCTTCCGGGTGTTTAAAGTCACTCTGCGGTAGAGGGTTGGCCGCGTTGAGGTGATCTTGATGACGGCTTGGCCAAAGCAGAATGAGGCAAAGAAACCACGTAAGTAAGCCGCGACTACCGCGAGTGCGGCCCGAGGAGCAGTGGCGTGTTCGCCGGCCGGGCGCGTTAGCGTAGAGCGCGGGACCGCAGCCGCCACCCGGGGCGGGTTGTGAGCGGGGGCGGACGTCGCGCGACTATTTTGTCTCGGTCAAAGCCCTGCGGATTCGGTCGCAGAGCGCGGCGTAGTCGGCGTCGGCGAGGAGTTTTTTCGGCTCCGGCATCATCGTGAAGGTCGTGCCCCAGGCGGGGCCGTCGACGTATTTGGGCACGAGGTGGACGTGGAGGTGGGGGAGTTTATCGGAGTAGGCGCCGTAGTTGATCTTGGCGGGGTTGAAGGCGGCTTTCATCGCGCGAGCGGCGCGGGCTACGTCTTGCATGAAGAGCGCGAGCTCGGCGTCGGACAGTTCGAAGAGCTCGTTGACGTGGTCCTTGTAGGCGACGACACAGCGTCCGTGGTAAGTCTGCTCCTTGAAGAGGTAGAGCGTGGAGACCTGGAGCGTCGCGACCTCGATCATGAGCGCATGAAGCCGTTCGTCCTTTCGGCAGTAGAGGCAGTCCGGAAGGGCGGCGGCGGGGGTGGCGGCGGAAGACATGGGGGAGGGGGACGCGGGTGGGCGGATGGGAGAATGACGAATGACCAATGACCAATGACCAATGACCAATGACCTCCAGCCACCGGAGGTGGCTGGTTTGACATGATCAATGAGCGGGCGGTTTAGCGGATTATCCGGCCGCGGTGGCCTCCGGCGGGGAGAGATCAGTTTCAGTCCGGGAAGGCGCAGAGCGCCTCGATGGCGGCGGCGGAGCCGTCGCGCAGCCAGCCGTCGAGCTGCGCCTGGTCCTTCAACTGCTGCCCGCGTATCCGGGGAACAGATACGAAGCGGGTCGCGCATTCGGGCAGCGCGCTCATGTCGCCCCAGAGTTTTTCAAACTGCGCCACGGGCAGGATGTCCTCCTGACCGTTTCCCCAGCGTTTTTTCACGTCCTTGAGCGTGACGTAGGTGGGCATGCGGGCGGCGAGGCGGCGCACTCCGGAGAGCACGCGGTCGGGCTGGGCGAGGGACGCGCGGTCGAGGCCGAAGAGGGCGAGGAGCGCGTCGATGCGAATCCAGCAGGTGGCGCTGTTGTAGTAGGTGAGCGCAAACTCGTCCTCCTCGCGCGGGAGGGCGAGGCCCTCGACGAGGCGGAGTTGGCCGTTTACGCGGGCGAGGCCGCCGCCGCGATCTTCCACGCGCCGACGGATCACCTCGAAGGTGAGGGTGGCGCCGTCTTGGAGGTGGCGACCGAGCACGGCGGGGTCGAGCGAGGCGCCGAGTGTGTCGATGTTGTGGAGGAGGAGGGTGTCGAGCTGAGGGCGGGTGGCGAGCAGGTCGCGGAGCACGCCGTTGAGAAGGAGGTTGGCGATCTCATACCAGTGACCGACGGGGTGGATGCACTGGGAGGGGAGGTTGTCGGTGTAGTCGCTCGCCTCGCCGGCCGAGGCGGCCCAGTCGATCAGCGCCTTTTGGACGCTGCGGCGCATCTTTTCCTTCTGTGGGTCGAGTTGCTGATGCGCGACTTCCTCGAAGGAGAAGCGCAGGTCGCGCACGGTGGGGACGAAGCGCAGGCCGATGGAGCGGCCGGGGGAGAGGAGGGGACCGAGGTCGGAGGTCGGCGAGCCGGAGCGGGAGGATTCCGCGGCGAGGCGGTCGACAAAGGCGGCGGTGGCTTCGTGGGTGAGGTGGCTGGTGGTGAAGACGTGGGGGGCGACGGCGCCGTGGGCGAGCGCGGCGGCGCGGGTCTTGGCGAGATGGGTCTCGAGGAAACTGCGGTGGCGGCCCTGGAGTTTGGCGAAGGGGTGGAGGGCTTTGACGGTGCCGGCGCCCTGGGTCCAGCGGCTGCCGGCGCCGGCGGCCAGGGTGACGACGGCGACGCGACCTTCGGCGAGCGCGGCGCGGCCGAGGCGGGTGGTGGCGTCGTCGTTGAAGTCGATCTCGGTCACGTCTTCCGGGCGCGCGTCCTCGACGAGCGCGGAGGAGGGCAGGCGGTTTTGCGCCAGGCCGATGCGGCCGGAGCGGAGGTCGTCGCGGATGCGCTCGTGCTGCACGGGGTCGAAGCCCTGCGCGGCGAGCAGGTCGCGGAGCGTGGCGGGTGGCGCGGAGGCGGTGGAGCCGCCGGGGGATTTCTCGGCCGGCGGAAAGATGCGGGCGATGAGCGGCCCCACGAGCGGGCGCTCGCCGGCGAGGAGCTGGCGGGCGGCGAAGCGGTCGAGCTCGGCGCGGGTCCCGGCGCGGAGCGTGCGCGGATCCTGGCGCAGCCAGCGCGGGACCATCATGAGGTAATACTCGGGCGAGAGCATCGCGCCGGGGCCGGTGGCGAGGGTGGCGCTCGAGCCGGTCTCGTTGAGGTCGAAGTCGTAGACGACCGGATCCATCGCAAAGGGCAGGGCGTGCTCGAGGGCGCGTTTGGTGCGGCGCATGAGCGCGAGGATTTTTGCCTCGGCCTCGGCGCGGCGTCCCGGATCGACCCAGAAACCCATGCCGCCGCCGGACATGCCGCCCAGCATCACAAAGCCGTGGAAGGCGTCGCCGAGTTCGGCGCGGGCCTCGGCGATGAGGCGTTCGGTGTAGGCGTTGGAGGCCCAGGGGATGATCGTCTGGAGCGGGCCGAAAAAATTGCGCGTGGTGAGCTCGGCGACGCGGCGGATGTCGCCGGCGCGAAGCGCGGCGACGATCTCATGGAGGATGGACTGGGCCTCCTGGCGGGCGGCCCACTCGCGGGGCAGACCGAGGAGGTATTTTTCGGTGACCATCTCGAGGATGGGGCCGACGTTTTGGGACATGCCGCCGTGGACGAGCACGAGGCTGTCGCGCAGGCGGCGGCGGGTCTCGGCGGAGATCTCGTCGGGGCCGAGGAGCGTGTGGCGGGGGAGCAGGCGGCCTCGCGAGACGCCGTGCTCGGTGTCGCCGGGCAGGGCGGCCTCGCCGCGGATAAACTTTATCCCGGGCCACACGCCGCCGGAGTCCTGCCAGCCGCCGCCGGAGCCGCCGAGCCATTCGCCGAGGATGGCGCGGCTGGCGATGACGCGACGTTCCGCCTCGTCGAGCCCGCCGACCAGGTGCGCGGTCTGCCCGGTGGCGCGCATGAGGAGGGAGACGAGGCAGCCGAGGAGATTGGTGGAGACGGCGAGGCGCGAGCCCTTGGGGATGTCGCGCACCTGGGAAACGATTTCCAGTCCGCGCCCGGGGCCGATGAGCGTGGCGAGCAGGTCGCCAAGGGTGTGGCCCGAGCCTTCGAGGCCGGGGGGGACGAGGCCGGAGGCGATGACCGCGGCCTTGAGCAGGCCGAGGTAGTCTTTGGCGAAGTCGAAGACGTCGTCGAGGTCGCTGATGTCCGCCGAGACGCCGAGGTCCACCGAGACGAGGCGGAGCACAGGCTCGTCGATGACGCGAAGGAAGGCGCAGACGGGCGGGCGCGTGTCGGAGTCGCGTCCGTGGACGCCGAGGTTGACGGAGAGGTTGAGGACTTGCGCGCCCTCGGGGTAGTCCATGCCGAGGAAAAAGATGTCGCTCCAGGCGGCGTGGGAAAGGTCGAGGCGGACGGCGGTTTCCTCGGCGAGGACGGGGTAGGGGAGGTCGGGGTGCCGGGTGTCGCGGTGGAGCAGCTCGCGGCGGAGGCGGAGCGGATGGTCGAGGGGATGGCCCATGCGAAACATCCACTGGTTGCCGCGAACCTTGCGGACGGTTTTTTGGACCTGGGCGGCGAGGGTTTTGAAGGCGAGGCCGTGGTAGGCGGCGGCGAAGGCGCTGCAGAGGGCGTCGCTCGGACCCTGCGTGCGGCGCTGCTCGTGATAGACGGAGAGCGCCTCCTCGAAGCGGCGGGCGAGGGCGAGCTTGTGGCCGGCGTAGGAGACGAGGCCGCCACCGCCGGGAGGAAAGTGTGGCGGCAGGTAGTAGCGGTGGATGGCGGCGAGGAAGAAGACGGCGCGCACACCGTGGTAGAAATTGGTCGTGGCGCGGCGGAAGGTCTCCAGCTCGGCGCAGATGGCCTCGAGCCGGTCGGCGTCGGCCTCGCGGCAGAGGGAGTCGAAGGTGTGCGGGGAGGCGGAGCGACCCTCGACGAGGGCGAGAAGGACGGGGGCCATGAGCTGGGCGGGCTTGGGGGCGGTTTATCTCCGCAGGGTCGCGTCGAGGGTGAGCTCCTCGGCGAGCACGGCGAGGATGGCGTCGCGGGCGGGACCGTGGAGGCCGAGCGCGAGCTGGGCGCGGAAGACGCCGAGGCGGGCCTCTAGGTCGGCGCGGCGACCGGAGAGGCGGGCCGCGAGATACTTTTCCTGAGAGGCGAGGGCGGCGAGGGCGGGGGAGAGGCCGAGTTTATCCGAGGGCGCGGTGCGTTGCGCGGCTTCGAGCAGCGTGAAGACGGTCGGCGTGAGCACGTGCATGCCGAAGAAGCACAGGTAGTGGCCGAGACGCAGCCCGGGCACCACGCAGGTCTGCTCGGCGACGGTCGGGGTGGGTTTCTCGATGACGTTTTCGATCTGGTAGAGATCGCGGTGGCCCGGGACGAGGGAGCCGGCGATGGTGCCGTAGTGGCAGAGCTGGCTCTCGGGCGTCGGCTGGACGGCGGAGATCGCGCAGCGTTCACTCCGGGCGAGGGCAAGGAGCTGGGCGGTGCAACTGTGTTCGCCGCCGCCGACGTAGAGGTGGTCGCTGACCTGGAGGAGAAAGGGGTGTGCGCCGACGAATTCGCGGCCGCAGAGGACGGCGTGGCCGTAGCCGAGGGGGGCGGCTTGCTCGACCAGCGAGACGCGCGGTCCGAAGGGGCCGAGCACGGCCTCGTAAGCGGGGCGGTCGGCGGGGCGGATGATGACGCCGACGTGCTCGATCCCCGCTTCGAGCATCTCGTCGATTTGAATGACGACGACGGGCTTCCAGTCGCCGCGTCGGTCGGAAAGGTTTTGCAGGGGGAGGCGGCGCTCGTCGGCGCCGGCGGCGGTGATCAAGGCGTGCCGGATGGGGAGGGACATGAGGGGGCGAGTTGGGCGGAGGGAGGCGATCCCGCCACAATCCCCAAGGCGACGCAAAGGTAAGATTCTCGTAAGCGAGGGTCAGCTGGCGGTGTGGCGCGCGGGCAGGGGTGCGGCGAGCAAAGCGAGGAGCAGACCGGCGAAAAAGCCCGTGGCGTGCGCGATCACGTCGACGCGCGCCTCGCCCGCGCCGAGCAGGCCGAGCACGACCAAGCCGGAGACGAGCGGCAGGGCGAGCGCCCGCCAGCGGCGGACGCCCGAGGCGCGCAGGAGCAGCCTCACCGCGCGGCCGGTGAGCAGGCCGAGACCGGCGAAGACGGCGGTGGAGGCACCGAGTGAGCGGTAAGGCTCGCCGTGGTGGATCGCGGCGGCGGCAAGGTTGCCGAGGATGGCGGCGGCGGCGAGCAGGCTCCAGGCCCGGAGCGGGTCGCGAAACCCGTGGACGAGCGCGGTGAACACCAGCGCGCCCGAGCCGGCGTTGGAGACGAGGTGGCCGAGGTCGGCGTGCAACCAGAGCGCGGTGGCGGCGCGCCACCACTCGCCGTGGACGAAGACGCGCTCGGCGTCGAGCAGGGCGGCGTCGGGCAGGGCGGGGTGGCTGAGCTGCAGGTGAAACGCCGCGAAAAGCGCCAGCACCCAGACGAGCGGCGAGAGCGGAATCCGGCCGCGGGTCCGGGGCGCATCGAGCAGGAAGGGGCGGGGTGGCGGCCAGCCCACGCGCTCGCGCTCGAAGCACTCCAACTGGTGGCGGATCGTCGCGAGGTCGGCGTGCGTCTCGACCCGGAGTTCATGCCCGGCCGGGGTGGCGAGGATCCAGCAAGGCAGGCCCATGGCCAGAATCACGAGGCCGGCTTGCCAAGCCTCCTCGTGCGAGGGGTAGGTGCCGGCCGCGACCGTCGCCATCGCTAGCGAGTCGGAGGGCGGGTCGTCCGGAAAGTCTTCGGACGCGGGCGGCGGCGGGACAAACATGGCGGGCAAGCCTAGCGCGAGCGGGCGCGAAGGGCAGTCAAAGCGGCGGATTCTTTTAGCCCGGAATCCGCGCTTGTCGCGGGTCGTCTCCCGCAAGCTGGTGGCCGCCAGCCCGGCGTGTCATCCGCTCCCTGCACCTTCTCCCGTGGAACGGGGTTGTCGCCCGCGTCCTCCGCCGAGCCCGGCAGGGCCCGCGCGCCGGGCGCGCGGGTGCGTGTCGGGGTTGCGCGAGCGCTCGCTCAAGGAGCGGGCCGAGCAGCGCTCCCGCCGTTCCTTGGTTCACCGGGGACGGTAAACACCGTCATCGGTGCGCGGCCGGGCGGGAGCCGTGGCGGTCGGCTGGCGCCCGGCCGGGGGCGGTCAGCGTGCCGGGCTCGCGAGCGGGGCGCCTTGGAAAATACCGCGGCCGCCGGTGGCGATGAAGACGCGGCCGTGGACCTGACGGCAACCGGCCAGGCCTTGGGGCTTGTTGGGGAAGCGCGCGTAGTCATGGATCGCGATCCAGGTGCGGCCGAGGTCGTCGGAGCGGTAGATGCCTTCGCGTTCGTCGCCTTCGAAGCGGCCGTAGAGGTAGGCGCTGGGAGTGCGCGCATCGCGGCCCTTGCCGAAGCCGAAGTAGGTGGCGTGGCGGATGCCGGGCAGGCGCTCAAAGGTGGCGCCGCCGTCGGTCGAGCGGTGCAGGCCGTGGCGTTCGAAGGCGACCCAGACCTCGCCGGCGCGGCCGGGGACGGGCTTGATCTTGCGCTCAGCCGAGCGTGGCAGGTCGCTGTTCACGACGCGCCAGTTAACTCCGCCGTCCTCGCTGCGGTAGAAGTTGCTCGCTCCATCCTGGGCGTAGAAGTGGCCGTTCACGCGGTCGGCGGCGAGGGGGCTCTGGTAGTTGAAGATGAAGCGGTCCACCATGCTGCCGGCCTCCTCGCCGCGGGCGTTGCGCAGGCCGCGGACGCGCGTCCAGGTGGCGCCGCGGTCGGCGGTGGCGTAGATGCCGTTGCCGGCGGTATCCCAGACGATATGGCGGCCGTCCGGCGAGATGGCGACGCGGCCGCCGCCGGCCTCGGGATGGGGCAGGGAGGGGAAGTTCTTCCAAGTGCGGCCGCCGTCCTCGGTGATGGCGCCGTTGCCGGATCTGACCCAGTCGCGCACGGCGACGATCACGATCGTGGAGGGATTTTTCTCGGCAAAGTCGGCGCCGGTGATGGCGGCGTTGAAGTCGAAGGCGTGGTCGGAGAGGGTGCGCGCGGGGTAGTTGAGAAGGTCGTGGTGAACAAAGCCGCCGACGTCGGCGAGGCCGCTCAGGAGCGGCGCGCCCTGCGGCAGGCCGACAAGGCCGTCGCCGATGCCGACCGTCTCCTCGATGTTCCAGGGCATCATGGACCATTGGACCTGGGGGGCCGTGATGTCCCGCGTGCGCCAGACCATATACCAGTCGGAATACCAGACTTCGCCGGGGGCGAAGGGATTGAACTCGGCGGCGAAGGTCGAGGAGCGGGCCTTCTTGGAGGGATACCAAGGCACGGCGGAGTGGTCGTGCGTGTCCTCGATCTTGCGCCAGGTGAGGCCGCGGTCCTCGCTCAGGAACATCGGACAGAGAAAGCCCCACCAGTGGCGGGAGACGAGCATGCGGTCGTGGTTGTTGGGGTCGATGCCGATCTGGACGTGGGACTCCCGCTCGAGGCCCTCGGGGGTGAACCAGGAGCGGCCGTCGTAGCGGGAGACGCCCTGGCGGTGCGTGATCCAGAGCTCGCCGTGACGGTTCACGCGTCCGCGCACCAGGCCCTGCGGGGCGTCGGCGATCTCGCTCCAGGAAGCGCCGCCATCGGTCGAGCGGTGGAGGCGGGTGCGTTGGGCGCTGTCGTGCACGCCGAGGTAGAGCACGCGGGAGCGGCGGGGGTTTTCGAGCACGCCGGACCAAGGATCGATGGCGAAGAACACGACGCCGGAGGCGGCCTTGCGCTGGGGCTGGAGGTCGCCGGTGGGCGCGTTGGCGACGGGGCGCCAGCGCATGCCGGCGTCGGTCGAGACGAGGAGACCCTCGCGCGAGCCGTAGTAGATGAGGTCGGAGTTGTGCGGATCGACCTGCATGGTGTTGCTCTGGGTCTGCTGCCAGTTGGAGGCGGTGAAGACCTGGTGGCCGGTGCGGATGAAGGTGCGGCCGCGGTCGGTCGATTTGACGATCTCGCCCTTCTCGCTCCAGGAGTCGGTGCCGAGGGCGAGGTAGAGGATGTTGCCGGTCTCGTCGTTGGGGTCGATGGCGAGGGACTGTGCGGAGTTGAGGTGGCGCTCGTCGAAGGAGAGCCAGTCGAGCAGCTGTATCCAGGAATTGGATTCAGCGTCCCAACGGTAGACGCCGCCGACGTCGGTGGTGATGTAGGCGAGGTCCTTGACCTTGGGGTGGAAGGTGATGGTGGGGATGGAGCCGCCGCCGCCGATGGGCACGTTGCGCCAGTCGTAGGCCTCGCTCGGCCGGGAGGCCTGGGCGAGGAGAGGAGCGGCGGCGACGAGTGGAAGGGCGAGCAGGCGGGCGAGGGTGCGTATGAGCATAGGGAGGAGGGGAAAAGGCGAGTCGGGGTCGTGCCGCACCCGAGGGGGCGGACGGGGAGGGAGGAGCGGGCGGGCCGGCGGGTGTCGGCGCGGGCTTACCACCAGAACCAAAGGCTGGGGGAGCCGGACGGGTTTTGCTCGAGCTCGGCGGAGGTGAAGCCGCGAGCGGAGCCGTCGACCATGGCGAAGTGGGCGAGGCGTTCGCCGGAGTGGCGGAAGGCGGGGCGCACGGCGGCGCCGCCCCCGCCGAAGGAGCCGACGGAGGGGCGCACGTAGTCGTTGTTCGTCTGGTTTTTGTCGCCGACGAGCAGGGTGCGGGAGGGTTGCGGCGGGCGGTCGATGCGCAGGCCCCACTCCGGGCGGGTGATGTAGAGGCTGAGGCCGAAGGTGGTGCCGTCCTGCCACCAATCGGAGCGACCGGAGAAAGTTTGGTAGGGCGAGTTGAGCACGTTTTGCGGGCTCACGCGGAGATTGGTGCCGCCGTGCTGGGCGACGTAGGGCGCGACCTCGTCTTGCCAGACGCGCCCGGAGACGGAGAAGCCGCCGGGGAGCAGTCTGCGGTGGTCGTTGGCGTAGAGCTGGAGGGCGAGGCCGGTCTGGCGGATATTGGAGAGGCTCTGGCTCGCGCGGGCGGCCTCGCGCACCCGGCCGACGACCGGGATGATAATCGCGGCGAGGATGCCGATGATCGCGATGACGGTGAGCAGCTCGATGAGGGTGAAGCCGCGGGGGCGACGCGCGGCGGCTGAGGTGTTTTGGCGGCGGCGGGGCATGGGGTGGACGGGGTTGCTGGAAAAGGGGCGCGGGCGGCGGACGCGGGCGGGGTGGATCAAGCCTGGGCGGAGCGAGGGTGTGGAGGTGGGGCGGGCAGTTCGAGCTGGAGCTCGGTGGCGGTTTCTTGGACGAAACGAAGCTCGGAGGCGTCGAGGCCGGCGACGCGCACGGTCCAGGCGCGGGTGGCGGGGAGGCAGGAGGCGTCGCCGCGGCCGGCGCCGATGCGCAGGCGCAATCGCCCGGGAGCGGTGCGCTCCACGAGCAGCTCGGTCTCGGAGTAGCCGCCGAGGCGGTAGGCCTCGGTGAGGCCGTCGTCCTCGCGCAGGAGGAAGCGCCCGGTGCGACCCGGGAGGGGAGGGAAGACGCGCAGCTCGAGGGAGGTGTTGTCGCCGGCTGCGATGCTGTCGGCCTCGGCGCGAAGCGGGAGCAGGGCGCCGGAGCGGACAAAGAGGGGCAGGCGGTCGAGCGGGGCGGGCACGAGGGCGGAGCGGCCGCCGCGGTGGACGGCGCCGCTCCAGAAGTCGTGCCAGTCGGCGTCGGCGGGGAAGCGCACGGTGCGGGAGACGGCGCCGGGCTCGAGGACGGGCGCGACGAGCAGGTCCTCGCCGACGAGGAACTGGTCGGGCGCGCCGCCGGGCGAGGTCATGCGGCGGCTGCGGAGGCGCACGCCGAGGGCGGCCGAGTAGAGGTAGGGGAAGAGGCGGAGGCGGAGGCGGGCGTGGCGGCGGAAGTTGTCGGCGGTGTCCTCGGGCCAGGTGAAGGGGGCGTTCTGGGACGGGAAGTGCATCGAGCCGAAGACGGTCATCAGCGGGCCGAGCGCGGAGAACTGGGCCCAGCGGGCGAAGAGTTCGGGCGAGGCCTGGCCGACGTCCGGCATGTTGCGGAAGCCGCCGGTATCGTTGGCCATGAAGGGATACTCGGCGTGGAACCATTCGGGATCGGCGAGCATGCGCACGTGCTCGGAGAGGCCGCCCCAGACCCAGTTTTCGGGGTCGGGGTAGGCGGGGTGCCGCCAGGCGGGCAGGCAGTCGCCGGTCCAGACGCCGGGGTGGCGCTTGATGCAGGCGGGGGTCTCGCGGCCGAGGTGGGAGAGCACGAAGCCGCGGGCCTCGGGGCCGGCGGCGGCCTGGGTCATTTCGAAGTGGGTGCGCACGAAGCCGGCGGCGGGGCCGGAATCGAGTTTGAAGAAGTCGATCCCGGAGCGGAGCAGCGGGGCGAAGAGCTCCTTCCAGCGGGCGGCGGCGCGGGAGTTGTCGAAGTCCACGAAGCGGCCGATGGCGGTGGCGCCGGCGTTGTGCCAGGTGTTGCCGACGATGGGCTCGCCCTTGAAGAAGCCGGCGCGCTCGAACTCCTCGAACAGCTCCTTCTCGGCGTCGAGCAGGCGGTCCCAGACCCAGATGCCGAAGCGGAGGCCGAGACCGTGGAGTTCGCGGGCGAGGCCGGGGACGTCGGGGAAACCGGCGGGATCGCCGCGAAAGTTGAGGTAGCCACGCGGGCCGCGGGTGGAGACGTCCCAGAAGGAGGAGTCCACCCAGAGGGCGTCGGCGGGAAAGCCGCCCTCGCGGAGGCGGCGGGCGTGGGAGAGGGCGGCGGCTTGGTCGCCGTAGCAGCCGTGGAGGACGCCGAAGGCCCAGGCGGGAGGCAGGGCGACCTCGGGGTCGATGCGACCGTGCGCGGTGGGAGCCCACATCTCCGGATGCCGACGAGCGGAGTAGCGTTCGCGGCGGACGGCGAAGGCCACGGCGGCCCCTTCCAGCGCGGTCGCGGCGGACGCGCTGGGCGCGGCGGCGGAGGGCGAGGGCGGGGCGGACGGAGGGGGCATGGACGGCGAGGTGGGGCGGGCCGGTGGGGAAGAGGCGGGGCAGGCATCTTCCCCACGGTAGGCTTGCTTGTGAAGGGCTTGTGATTTGTAACGGTATAAATGAAGCCCGTCGCCCCCACCAAACCGGTGCCCACCCTGGCGGAGATCGCCGCCAAGGCGGGCGTCTCGATCATGACGACCTCGCTTTCCCTGCGGTCGCGGCCCGGGCCCTCGGAGGCGACGCGGGCGCGGGTGCTGGCGGTGGCGAAGGAGATGGGCTGGCGGCCCAATCCGCTGGTGTCGGCCTACCAGGCGCAGGTGCGGGCGCGGCGGCGGCCGGGCTTTCAGGCGAATCTCGCCTGGATCAACGAGCACGAGGAGCCCGGCTACTGGCGCAGCCAGACTTGGGCGCGCGGTTATCTGGAGGGGGCGAGGGAGCGGGCGGCCGCGCTGGGCTTTGGCTTGGAGGAGCACCATGTGCCGCGCTCGGACCCGCATCCGCGCAAGGCCGCGCGGCTGGTGCGCACCTTGGAGGCGCGCGGGGTGCGCGGGGTCTTGTTGCCTTGGCCGACGGATCCCGCGCAGGCGGACATGGACTGGGGCGGCTTCGCGGTGGCGACGATCGGCCCCGGTCTGCATCCGCGCGATCATGTGCGGCGGCGGAGCGGGCCGCGCTTTCATGGCGCGCGGCCGGATATCTTTCGCAACTTCGCGCTGGCCTGGCGGGAACTGCATGCCCGCGGCTACCGCCGGATCGGGCTGGTGCTCGACGCGGACAACGATCATCTGGCGGAGGGCGCGCAGCGCGCCTGTCTGCTGATGGAGGAGCATGACGCGCGTCGGCCGGAGGGGTTTCCGGAGCCGCTGGTGCTCCCGGTGATGAATGCTTCGACCCACCCGGTGTTTCGCCGCTGGCTGCGCGAGCAGCGTCCGGACGTGTTGTTGACCTACAACGCGGTCTTCATGCGCGAGGCGCTTCCGGCGGGAAGGCGGCTGGACTTTGCGAAGCTGAATCTCGAGGACGGCCCGATCGGGGCGGCGGGCATCGACTCGCGGCACGAGGTGGTGGCGGCCGCGGCGGTGGACCTGGTGGTGGGGCAGATCTATCGCAACGAGAGCGGCCCGCCGCTCGCGCCCTACGAAATCGTGGTGGCCGGCGAGTGGCGCGAGGGCAACACGCTGCGGAAGGCGACGGCGGAGTAGTTCCGGAACCGGGGGCGGAGAGCGCGGATGATGCGATCGGAGAAACCGCAGATGGCGCAGATGCCCAAGCCTCGGTAACCCGAGGCAGGGGCGCAAGGGGCGGGCGGAGAGCTTGCGGCCCGGTGGCGCTCAGCCGCGGCGGCGGCGCAGGGCGGCCGCGCCGAGGGCGCCGAGGCCGAGGAGCGCGGCGAAGGCGGAGGGCTCGGGAATGATCGAGGCCTCGATCACCGAGGCTTGGGTGGTGCCGACGAAGATGTTGTCGAAGCGGGGCTGGGTGGCGAAGCCGCCCCAGAGGCGAATGCGCCCGACGTTGGTCACGGTGAGGCCGGAGACGGAGCGCAGGGCTGTGAGCACGCCCTCCGAGTCGAAGGTGTAGATGTTGACCGAGGCGTTGCCGGCGCCGGCGCCGATGCCGCTGATCTCCATCGCGAAGTTGTAGACGGTGTTGGCGGTGAGGGTGAAGTGGTCCGCGGTGTTGCCGGCCACGGTGGAGCGGAGCGCGGCGCCGCCGCCGTTGGTGTCGCCGAGCCAGGCGATCTCGGTGGAGCCGGTGGCGTTGAAGACGCCGAGGATGCCGTAGCCGGCGTTGCTCGTGCTGGACGCGGGAGCGGCGTAGGCGGCCTTCCAAGCGATCCAGACGCTGCCCGAGGTGACCGCCGAGAACGTGCGGAACTGGTCGAAGGTGTTGGCGGTGACGGTGGCGTAGTTGCCGGTGAAGCCGGGGGCGCCGGTGCCGATCTGCCCCGGGCCGCCGCCCCCGCCTTGCACGGTCCAGGCGGAGGTCCAGCCGGTGCCGCCGTTGTTGCCTTGGAGGGGGTTGATGACGGTGCCGGCCTCGATGTTCGAGACCGTGTAGCTGTTGAAGTTCTCGGTGGCGATGAGCGCGGCTTGGACGGCGGCTGGGAGAGCGGCGGCGAGGGCGAGGGAGGAGAGGAGTTTGAGCGTGGAGTGCATGGTGGAAGCGGGGGAACTCTTCACAGGGAAGCAGCGGTTGCGGTGGGCTCGATGGGGCGGATTTTGTAATGGTATAATTTTAGGCAGGCGGGGACACTAGCGGAGGAGGGCGGAGACGACCGCCTGGCGGGTGGTGCCGACGTGGATCTCGTCGAGCATGGGGCGCGACGCGAAGCCGCCCCAGATGCGCACCACGCCGACGTCGGGGATGGTGAGTTCGCTCTCGGAGCGGAGTTCGGAGAGGGCGCCCTGTTCGTCGATGGAGTGGATGCGCAGGGCGGCCTGGCCGCGGCCGGCGCCGATGCCGGTGATCTCGATGGCGAAGCGGTAGATCTTGTGCGGGACGAGGGTGACGGAGGTGTCGGCGATGCGGCCCTGGACGGAGGTGCGAAGGACGTCGCGGCCGGAGTTGGTGTCGCCGGCCCAGGCGACCTCGGAGGAGCCGTTGGCGGAGTAGAGGGCGAGGATGCCGTAGCCGGTTTGGTTGTTGGTCGAGGCGGGGTCGCCGTAGGCGGCTTTCCACGCGACCCAAACGGTGCCGGAGCGAACGGCGGGGAAGGCGCGGGTCTGGTCGAAGGTGTCGGTGGTGGCGGTGGCGTAGTGGCCGGTGAAGCCGGGCGCGCCGGCGCCGACCTGGCCGGAGCCGCTGTTGCGATCGGCGGGGGACCAGGGGCCGGTGAAGCCGGTGCCGCCGTCGCGACCGCTGAGGGCGTCGTAGATGTCGCCGGCGACGACGAAGGAGACGGGGTAGCCGTCGAAGTTTTCCGAGGCGATGAGTTCGGCGCGGGCCGGGGTGGCGGGCGCGAGCGAGGCGAGGGCGAAGGCCGAGGCGAGGGCGAAGGCGGTGGCGCGCATGGCGGGGCGGGGGCAGGGGGTGAGGGACGGAAGGGGCGCGGGTCGGGGAGACGGGAAAAGGGCCCGCGGACGGAGACGGTCCGCGGGCCCCTGCGAAGGAAGCTCAGGGCGTGGCGAGCGCGGCCTGGACGACGGCCTGCTGGGTGAGGCCGAGGTGGATGTCGTCGAAGCGTGGCTGGGTGTCGGCGCCGCCCCAGAGGCGGACGCGGCCGACGTCGTTGATCGTGAGACCGGACACGGTGCGGAGCGTGTTCACGGTGCCGTTGGCATCGATGGTGTGCACGCTGACCGAGGCCTGGCCGGAGCCGGCTCCGATGCCGGTGACGCCGAGGGCGAAGCGGTAGACGGTGTTGGCGGTGAGCGTGAAGTGGTTGGCGGTGTTGCCGGCCACGGTGGAGCGGAGCACGGCGCCGCCGCCGTTGGTATCGCCGAGCCAGGCGAGCTCGGCCCCGCTCGAGCTCATGAGCCCGAGGATGCCGTAGCCGCTGCCGTTGTTGATCTGCGGGGCGGCGTAGGCGGCCTTCCACGAGATCCAGAGATCGCCGGAGGTGACGGGCACGAGGCTGCGGTATTGGTCGAAGGTGCCGCTGAGCACGGTGGCGTAGCGACCGTCAAAGCCGCTGGCGCCCTCGCCGACGCGGCCGGGGCCGGTGGTGCCGGGCTGGAGGGTCCAGGGGGAGTTGAAGCCGAAGCCGCCGTTGTTGCCCTGGAGCGGGTTGATGATGGTGCCGCCGGAGCTGGTGGAGACGGGGTAGCTGTTGAAGGTCTCCGAGGCGAGGAGCGTGGGCGCGGCGACGCCGACGTAGCGGCCCTGGGCGATGCCGTTGCCGTTGGTGCCGATGAAGACGCGGCCGAAGACGCGGCGGCAGCCGGCCATCGTGTTTGGCTCGGCGCCAACCTGGAAGTCGGGCGTGGTGAGCTCGGTCCAGGTGACGCCGTAGTCCTCGGACATGAAGACGCCGATCTTCTGGTTGACGATGCCCTGCACGAAGAGCGTGGGGTTGCCGGTATTGGGCGAGACCTTGCCGATCGAGAAGAGGTCGGAGCGGTTGACGGCCTGGATTTTCGTGAAGCTCTGTCCTTGGTTCGTGGAGCGGTGCAGGCCGCCGGTAAGCAGGCTGACCCAGACCTCGCCCGTGACGCCGGGCGTGGTGGTCACCGAGAGGATCTCCCAATTGGCGCGGTTGGGCAGCGAGGAGTTGACCAAGGTGAAACTCGCTCCGCCATCGAGACTGCGGTAGAAGGAGCCGGAGCGGTAAGCGTAGAACAGGTTGTTGTTGACCTTGTCCGCCGCGATCGGGTGACCGCCGAGGAAGATAATGTTGCCGCCGGCGAGCGATTGGGGGACGCCGGTGACCGCGGTCCAGCTTTGACCGTTGTTGGTCGAGCGGAACACACCGCCCGGCTGGGTGCTGATCCCGTTGTGGTATTCCTGGGTGGCCCAGAGGATGGTGTCGCCGGAGGCGGATAGCGCGACGCGGCCGCCGGCGCCGGTCGAGGGCATGGTCGGGAAGACGGTGTAGGTGAGCCCGCCGTCGTTGGAGTAGCCGCCGTGGATCATGCCGCTCCACCCTTCTTGGTAAACGGATCGCCCTTCCGAATTGATCACGTAGGTGGCTTTGCGTCCGACGCGGACGATGAAATCGGGGTTCGCCTCGCTGATCGCGATACCGGTCGAGGGGAAGTCGCCGCTGAAGCGGTTGGGGCCGAGGATGGCGAACTGCGGAGGCGCATCGAGCGAGACGTGATCGAAGCCGGAATTGTCGGCGACTCCGCTGAGCAGGAGATTGCGACCCGACGGGGGTGAGACCAGGGGCCCGACGGTCACCATGACTTCGTGGCCGACCGCGCGGGCTTTCCAGTGGGTCGTCGGGGCGAAGACGTCTTGCGTCTCCCACGCGAAATACCAGTCGGTGAACCAAACGCGGTTGGGGTTGAAGGGGTCCCACGCGAAGGCGTAGGTCGAGGCGGCGAAGTATTCCGTGGGGGCCCAGGGAGCTTCGGACCAATCGCGGGCGCGATTGCTGGAGTCGAGGATGGTCCACGTCTCGCCGCCGTCGATCGAGCGACGGAACACCTGGTTGAAGCCCCACTCGTGGCGCCCGACGATCACGTGGTCGGGGTTGTGGGGACTGACGGCGACGGCGGTGTGTTTGAAGGGAGCCACTCGCGACCACGCCCCGTTTTTGTAACGGAAGACGCCGGCGAGGTGTTCATTGCCTCCCCGCTCGTCGCGATTGGTGACGAAGAGCACGCCGTTGGAGCCGATGGCCGCGCGGCTGACGCGGTTGTTTGCCGGGCCGCCGATGTTTTGGAAGGTCGCCCCGCCGTCTTCGCTGCGCAGGATGCCTTCGCCTTCCGAGTGGATGTAGATGCGTTTGGTGCGCGTGGGGTTCGGGAGCGTGCCGCCGGAGGGATCGAAGATCAGAAAGGCGCCGCTCTTGTTGTTCCACTGTTGCCAGGTGCCGGGGGCGCCGGCGGAGGCGGTGCGGAACATGCCCTGGTTGCGGGTGATGAGGAACACGATGTTGCTGTTGGCCGGGTCCACGTGGAGCCGGTCGCCCGTGGTCTGATTGTCGTTCGCACCGAGGTGGATATCGAGGCCGGCGCGCTGCCAGGTGAGGCCCCGGTCGGTCGTCTTGAAGATGTCCCCGCGACTGGTGTGGGTGGGACGGCCGTCATACTTTCCGGCGGTGATGTAAACGATGTTGCCGGTGGGATCGTTGGGATCGACCGCGAGGCTCGACGCCGCGGAGAACCACCACTCGTAGGGATGGATCGAGTTGAGCATCGGCACCCAACGCTGTTCGGTCGCGTGCCACCAATACGGGTTGCCGACGTCGGTCCGGAGGAAATAGAGGCCGGGAACGAGCGGGTGGGCGACGATGCCCGGCGAGGTGCCTCCGCCGCCCATGCGGACGGTGGACCATTGGTATTCGACGGCCCCGCTTTCCTCGGGCGCCTCGAAGACGGTGAAGGAGTCGATCATGGCGAGGTTGCCGAGACCGTCTGTCTGCGGGTTGTAGGTGGCGAAGACGCCGAAGGCGGTGATATCGCCCGCGGGCAAGGTGGCGGAGGAGCCGGGGGCGAGCACACCCTGCGAGCCGCCGTTGGCGAAGGAGAGGTTGAGCCACTGGGCGGTGTTGGGGTCCACGATCCACTCGGCGGCGTTTTGCGCGAAGTCGGCGACGTTGGCGGTGAGCGTGGTGAAGCTCTGCGCCTGGTTGCTGGTCACGAACCAGGAGCCGTCGACGCGGAGGGCGAGGCGCAGGTTCGTGCCGGTCGAGGCGGCGGCGCCGTGCCAGCGGAAGAGCAGGTTGCTCGATTGGGCGACGCTGTGCTCCTCGGTGTAGACGAGCTTGTTGTGGTTCTCGGCGAAGCCGGTGTTGTAGAAGAGCACCATGCCGCGGCCGGCGCCGCCCTGGGCGGGGCCGGAGGCGGAGACTTTGGCGGCGTCGAGCGGACTGCCGATCGCGCCGCGCACCATCGAGCTGCCGCCGTTGGGGTGCCAGAAGTTGTTTTGGGAAACGTCGTCGCCGAAGTTGGTGGTGCCGAAGGAGGCCTTCCACGCGTAGTCGGTGAGTTTGACGCTGGTGTTGTTGTTGGCGCTGTTCGGCTGGCCGAAGTCCTGCAGGTAGTGGATCTGGGTCGCGAACGAGGTGGACGCCGTCGCGGCGGCGAGCAGGAGCAGGGTCCTGCGCAAGCGGGTGGATAGTTTCATTCGGGGGGTGGGGTTCGCCCGCACCAAGAAGCACCCGCGCGGATGGCTAAACCCGCGGCGTTTTGTAATGGTATAGTTTTTGCGCCGGGACGAAGACGTCGCAGCTCTCGAAATCGTCCGCGCATCCGCCCGCGCCCGGGAGGCGCGCGGGGGGGGGGCCGGCGGCGGGATAGCCGCCCGTCGATTGACCGGGTCAGGGGCCGGCGGGCTCGAGGAGGAGCAGACCGGCGCGCGGCGCGGGGGCGGCGGCGGTGGGCGGAAGAAAGTAGAAGCCCAGCACCCGATCGGAGGCGGGAAGGAGCACGGCCTCGAGGCGGGCGTTGCGGTTGATGGTGAGGGCGGGGTTGGCGGGGTCGGGTTCGCGAAGTATCACGTTTCCGGATACGCGCCCGCTCGCGGCGGCGAGGCGGAGCGCGAGACGATCGGTGTTTGGCGCGGGGACGACGAAGCGGTTGGCGGCGTCGACGCCGAGGTCGCTTTCGAAGGCGGCGGTGCCGTCGGCGCGCAGCAGGCTCAAGGCGACGAGGGGCGAGTCGGCGTCGCGGCCGAGCACGCGGGTGCCGGCGGCGGGCGGCGAGTAGGCTCCGGAGCCGGGGGCAAGGGCCAGGGAGATCGGGCCGAAGCCTTCGGGCCGGGCGAGGCGGGGCGCGGCCCGGCGCAACCAGTCGGCCGTCTCGGCGGCGAGCGGGGGGGCGCCGGTTTGAGGCGCGGTGAAGCGCCCGCGCAAGGAGCCGAGCGAGCCGGCGTAGGGCGCGTGGAGGAAGAGGACCCCGGGGTCGGTGAGCGCCGTGGCGCCGGTGAGCGCGGGCGAACCGTCGGCGGGCAGGAGGGTCCAGGTGGTCTGGCCCGAGGCGGCGACGCGCAGGGTGAGCAGGCTCGCGCCGAGGCCGGCTTCCGATTCGGGGGGGAGGAGAGCGGCGGTGCTGGCGCCGAGGAAGGCGGTGGCCGGTCGATTGCGGGCGTGCCAGGTGGAGCGAGCGCCGACGAGTTCGGCTCCGGGGGCGGCGAGGTTGTCGAGGCTGAGGAGCGTGCCGTCGAGGGAGCTCACGCCTTCGTCGCGGCGGAGCTCGAGGGCGAGGCGTTGCCGGGCGCGGGGGAGATTGGTCTCAAAGCGGAGGGTGTCGTCGTCGATGCGTTCGACGAAGCCGGTGAAGGCGGTGGCCGCGCGGCCGAGGACGAGGCGGCCGGTGGCGGTGCCGGAGGCGTTGACGGTGAGGGTGAGGGAGCCGCCTAGTTCGGCGTTGAGCGCGGGGTGGCGCGAGACGAGGCCGGCGTATTGGCCGGTGAATTCGGGAGCGACGGGCGCGAAGTCAAAGGTGAGGGGGGTGCGGATCACGATGCCTTCGGCGGTGGTGGCGGAGACGACGACGCGGTAGCTGCCGGGGCGGGTGACGCGGCCGGTGATCTGGCCGGTGGCGCGGTCGAGGCGGAGGCCGCCGGGGAGGCCGGCGGCGGACCAGAGGACGATGTCGCCGGGGACGGTTTCGGAGAGGGAGAGGGCCTGGCTGGTGCCGGCGTGGAGGGGGAAGGTGGCGCGGCTGCCGTCGTCGATGGTGACGGTGGCGGAGGCGGTGGCGGTGCCTAGCTCGTTGACGGCGGTGCAGACGTAGAGGCCGGCGGTGGCGGCGGAGATACCGGGCAGGCGGAGGACGGGGCCGTTGGCCCGGGGCACGGGGCGGCCGTTGCGGGTCCAGGAGTAGGAGAGGTTGCCGCCGGAGAACTGCGTCGTCAGGACGAGGGTGGAGCCGGTGGCGAGGGACTGGGATTCGGGAGCCGAGACGAGGGCGGGGGAGCTGAGCGGAGTGCCGTGGAGGGTGAGACGCGCGCCGACCAGTTGCCCCACGTCCTCGCGATACATGTCCTGGATCTCCAGCACCCAGGCGGAGTCGGGGCGGGCGGGGAGGGTGGAGGCCTCGCCCCAATGGCGCACGCTGACAAAGGGGTGGTTTTCGTAATGGGCGCCGATGAGGCTCTCGTCTTCGGGGGTGCTCGGGTCGTCGAGGTAAAGCCCGGCCATGCGGTAATCGGCGTGGACAAAGCGGCTGACAACGCCGGTGGGCGAGGTGAGCGAAATCGTGAGGTCGCCGCGGAAGGGGTGACGGATGTCGAGGGTGAGGACGACGTGTTCGACGCGGAGGGGGGGCGCGTTTTGGGGAAGGGCGAAGGCGGCGCGGACCGAGCCTTGGCCGGCGTCGGGGATGGCGCGGGGGAGGTTGATCGCGAGCCCGGCCTCGACGTTGATCTCGGGCGAGAGCAGAGGCCAGTTGCGGGCGAGGGTGAGCGCGTCGAGGGCGTTGAGGAGGCCGCCGCCGAGGCGTGGGTGGTGTTTGATCGGGTGCGCGGCGAGGCCGGCGGGGCGGCTCACCCATTCCGGCGAGGAGGCTTGGAGGCGGGTGCCGGAGCGGAGGAGGATCTCTTTCACGTCGCGCCAACCGAGATCGGGGCGCGTCTGGAGCAGGAGCGCGCCGACGCCGGAGACGATGGGCGCGGCGGCGGAGGTGCCGCCGAAGCCACGGGTGTAGTCGAGCAGGGCGGGGTAGTCGCCGGGAAAGCCGTAGTAGACGCTGTTGTAGCCGGCGGCTCCACGGCGGTCGGTGGTGACGATGCCGGTGGTGGCGCTGCCGGGGGCTGCGATCACGACGTGGGGCCCGCCTTCACTGAAGCGGGCGATGCCGCCGGTGTGGGTGGCGGCGGCGACGGGGATGACGTGGCGGTCGGTGGCGTAGCCGTCGAGCACGCCTTGGTCGCCGTCGGCGTGGCCGTTGCCGGCGGACCAGAAAAAGAGGGTGCCGCGACCCTGGCGTCCGTTGTTCACCGCATCGGCGACGGCGGCGGCCCAGAGGGGGCCGGCGGGGTTGAGGTCGGCGGGGTAGCCGTAGGCGGGAGCGGCGTCGGGCGGGCCCCAGGAGTTGTTTTTGATTTGGATGGCATCGTTGCGCCAGCTCATGGCCGCGGCGTCCTGCTCGTCGGTGCTGTGGTCGCCGAGTAGGCGGAGGCCGGCGAGGGAGCCGGCGGGGGCGGCGCCGACGACTCCGATGGCGTTGCCGCCGCGAGCGACGGCGAGGCCGGCGACGGCGGTGCCGTGGTTGTCGCCCTCGAAACCGGGCACGACGGGGAAGGGGTTGGGGTCGTCGTCGACCCAGTCGTAGCTGAGGTCGGCGCGGTAGCCGGGGGCGAGATCGGGGTGGCCGTGGTCGACGCCGTCGTCGACCACGCCGACGACGATGCCGGCGCCGGTGGCGGTGAGCCAGGCGGGCCGGGCGCGGATATCGACGCCGGCTTTGCCGCCTTGCTGCCCCGTGTTGCGCAGGTGCCACTGATCCCGAAAGAGGGGATCGTTGGGCACGAATCGGGGTTGATGTTGGCGGGCGAGGAGGGGACGGGCGGCGAGGATGCCGGGAAGCTGGGCGAGGGCCGTGACGGCGCGCAGGGCTTGAGCGGCGTCGCCCTGGACGTGGGCGAGGGCGCGATCGGGGGCGTAGGAGGGGCGTTCCCAGCCGGCGATCCCGAGTTCGGGGGCGATCGCGGGCGAGGGGGTGTCGGGCGAGGCCAGGCGGACCTCGATGCGCGGCACGAGCACCCGGCGGGAGCCGGGGTGGCGTTGGGCGCCGAGGGGATAGAGCACGAGGAGGGGTTGTGGCGACCGGGAGGTGGCTTGGGTGTCGTCGGTCGAGACGGAGGTGGTGTGGGCGGCGAGATGGGCGAGGAGCGTGGGGAGGTCTGGCTGGGGCGGGATGGCGAGCACCCGGGCGCCTGCGGGACGCTCGGGGAAGTAGGCTTCGTCCAAGGCAACCGCGAAGGAGCGGGGGGCGCTGTCGCCGTCGGGAAAGGAGAAGACGGTGCCGCGAGGAGGCGGGGGCCCGGCCGGGCGGCGCGGGGCTTTGGCGTCGGGGGTGCTGGCGGGCGGCGGGGGCTCCGCGTCGAGCGCGGCGGTCGAGGCGGCCGGAGGCTGCCCTGGGGCCGGGAGCTGGGCGAGGGTCGGTGCGGGGAGAGCCGAGGAGTCTTGGGCCGGGCTGGCGAGGGCGGCTTGATGGGCGCCGGCTTGTGGAGCGTGAGCGAGGGGCTGGCGGCCCGAAGGCGCCAAGGCGGGCGCGAACCAGAGGGCGAGGGCAAGCAGGCCGAGGCCCAGGGGGGAGGAGGAAAGGCGCATGGAGGCGGAGGATTGAAGCTGCCGATCAGGTGTTTGGTCGGCTGGAGTGCGGGAAGAGGGCGTGGTGGCAGGCCGCAAGGAGGCGGGCGCGGAGAGGCTGGGCGCGCTCGGCGAAGGCGCGTTGGGCGCGCTCGTAGTCGGCGCGGCCTTCGGGGGTCTCGATCTTCACGGGCGAGTAGCCGAGGGCGGCGAGGTCGTAAGGGCTGGCGCGCATGTCGAGCTCGCGGATGTCGCGGGCGAGCTCGAAGCAATCGGCCACGAGTTCGGCCGGCACGAGCGGGGCGAGTTTGTAGGCCCACTTGTAGAGATCCATGTTGGCGTGCAGGCAGCCGGGCTGCTCGTGCTCGGACGTGGTTTCGCGGGCGAGTTGCACGCGGTTGAGCGGGCGGGCGGGAGTGGTGAAGAAGCGAAAGGCGTCGTAGTGCGAGCAGCGCAGGGGCTGGGCTTCGACGATGCGCGCGATCTCCGCGGGCGGGAAGCGGAGCGGGTAGTGGTTGTGGCGGATCTCCTCCGGCGTCTGGCGGTAGACCATCGCCCATTCGTGGAGGCCGAAGCAGCCGAAGAAGGCGGGGCGGCCGGCGCAGGCGGCGAGGAAGCCGCGCAACCACTCCACGAAGGCGCGCCGTCTGGCGAGGACGGGGGCGGGGTCGAGCACGACTCCGTATTCAGTTTCCCGATACTCGGCGCGGGCGAGGAAGGCGCGGGCGGCGGGGCCGGTCAGCGCGACGCCGGGGCCGGGGAACCAGCGGCGGAGCCAGGAGGGGCGGTGGCCGTAGTAGGTGAACAGGAAATCGTGGACCGGGTGCTTTTCGCCGCGGGCGGCGCGGGCCTGGTGGGGATCGGTCCAGGCGCGCACGCGGGCCTCATGGGCTTGCGCGCGGGCGAGCCACTGGTCCTCGGCGAGGATGAGCGGCGGAGCGGCGGCGGGCGCGGGCGCGAGGGCGGACATGGCGGGCGGCGGAAGTGGGAGGCGACACCTTGGGCGCGCGCGGGTCCGGCGTAAAGGCGGGGGCTACGGAGAGGAGGGATGGGGAAATGGGCGGGCGGGAAGCGGCGGGATCGAGGGGATCGGGGGAACTGGAGGCTCGCTCGACGAGCGGCAGCGGTGGCGCTGGGTGACCTGCGCCGACATCATGCAAATGGGCGGGTAGATCGTGGGATCGTGGCGGAAAACGGGTGTTTTCCTTAGGCCGCTCCACCGCCGCCATTGGCATGAGGCAGGTTGAGGCGCGGCGTGGCCCGGGAATCCAATCGGCGATCGGTTCTTACACTACATCTTGAAGTGCTTGCGGATGTCGGCGAGCACGCGGCGGGGGCCGAGGTATTTGCCGTCGGGGGTGTAGCTGACCGAGAGCTCTTTCCCGTCGGCATCCATGAACACGAGGTTGGGGATGCCGCGTTCGTGGCCGGGGCGCTGGATGGCGCGCAGGGAGCGTTGCTCGCCGAAACGCACGGCGGGGAAGTTCATGCCATACTCGATCATGTAGGCGGCCATGGACTTGGCGTCGCGGTCGCTGCTCACGAAGACGAGCTCGAAGTCGGGATGCTTGGCCTTGATCTCGGCGTAGGTCTTCACGAGCTCGGGGGTGAAGGCGCGGCAGGGCGGGCACCACTGGGCGGAGTAGTAGAAGGCGATGTAGCGGACGTTGTTGAGCTGGTCGCGCGGCACGGGGGCGAGGCTGCTGCCCTTGGGCGCGACGAGCTTGCCGGAGAGGGCGGAGACGATGGAGCCGACCTGCGCGTTTTGGGCGGACGCGGCGCCGGCGGCCGGGCGGGCGGCGCCGGGCACGCTGGAGACCGCGGCGGTGGCGGGCTCGGCGGTGATGGTGCTGGCGAGGGCGTCGACGCGGGCGCGGTCGGCCTCGGAGAGCTTGGCGTAGGGGTAGAGGTAGCGGGAGCCGTCATCCTTGCGGAAGCTGACGTAGTCGCCGCGGCGACCGAGGAACTCGGCCTGCATGGACTGACCGTCGAGGTTGGTCCAGGTGTCGAGCTTGGCGTGGAGGGTGGATGCGGCGCCCAAGGCGGCGGCGAGGAAAAGGGAGAGGAGGTAACGCATGACAGGTAGGGAGATGAAGGGGGGAAGTGTGGGGTTGTGCGGGCGAATTGCAATCCGTCGGCGATGGCTCCGTCTCTTTATGGCGCGGGCGCCGGGGGCGGGGTCTCGGCGGCGCGGAGTTGCTCGGCGGCGACTTCGGCGGCGGCGGCGCGCTCGGCGGCGACGCGGGCGCGGGTGTCTTTGTCGGCCCAGAGCCAGTAGCCGTAGTAGTGGTGGTGCCAGAAGAGGGCGGCGGCGAGGGCCACGAGGATGAGCAGGAGGGTGAGGCGGCGGCGGCGGACCTCGGACTCCTGGTCGACGTAGGGGTCGTTGCGGTCGAGGGTGCTGTTCGGGGGTAGCTTGGCGCGCTCGGTGAGCTTGGTGCCGAAGGGGAGGTTGATTTTCACGCGGCCGTTGATGGCCCAGCCGTTGGCCTCGAGGATGGGGCCAAGGGTGCGCTGGCGGAGCTTGAGCCAGGCGATGAGCATGGAGGGGCTGGAGATGACCAGCATGAGGCCGAGCAGGAGCAGCGGGTATTGCCACCAGGCGAGGCCGAAGACGTAGCCGAGGATCAAGGTGAGGGCGGTGATGGCGCCGGAGATGGCGACGCCGATGGCGGCGACGGTGCCGACGTCGGTCTTCTTGGGCGGCTCGGCGGGGCGGGTGGTCTTGTCGGCGTTGGCGGTCTTGTCGGCGGCCTCGGCGAGGCGGGCGTTGCTGCGGGCCTCGGCCTCGGCGGCGCGTTTGGCCACCTGCTCCTCGATCATGCGGACAAACTTCTTGTAGGGGGAGAAGAAGGCCTGGCGGACGCTGATGGGGTTGTCGACGACCGCGGTGATGGTGGCGTCCCAGTCGCGGCCCTGGCGGTCGTAGAAGAGGCCGTTGCGGCCGACGAAGAGGAAGTCGCTGTCGCCGTTGGTGAAGCAGGCGGCGATCTTGCGCGGGGGCAGGCCGGGGCGCTTGAGGTCGCAGTAGGCGATGTAGGCCTTGCTCATGGCGGCGAGGGGCGAGGCGCCGGCGACCTCGATGCAGAGTTCGGTGGCGCGGCTGTCGAGGTAGAGGGTGCCGGCCTGGAAAATGCCGAGGCGGGTGGGCGAGTAGAAGTCGAGGAAGTTGACGAAATTGTGGAGGAGGGCGCGGAAGTCGCGCGCGTAGCGGAGGAGTTTCTCGACGTTGATGATGGCGTCGAACTCGGGGGCGAGGGCGGCGTCCTGGGCGATGAGGGCGTCGAGGGCGGGGCGGAGCTTCGGGGCCTCGGCGAGGTGGGCGCGGAGTTTGTCGAGGCCGAGGGATTCGGCGGGGGTGACGGGCTTGGCGGCGGCGTGGGCGAGGAAGGGGTCGAGGCGGGCCTTCAACTCGCTCCACTGCGTGGCGGTGAGGGTGGTGACGGCGGCGCCGAGGGCGGGCGTGACGGCGTCGCGGTGGAGGGCGGCGAGGCGCTCGGCCCAGGCGGGGTTGGCGGCGCTGAGCAGGGGGAGGGGCGCGGCAGGGTCGACGCGCGAGATGGGGAGGGCGGCGGTCTCCGCGGCGGAGAAGCTGAGGTTCTTGGAAGCGAGCTCGAGGTATTCGCTTTCGGAGCGGTTGAGGGCGGGGAGGGCGCGGGGATCGAAGGCGGCGATGCGGGCGCGGGCGAACCAGTCGTCGACTTTTTCGCGCACGGCGGCGAGGGCGGCGGCGGCGGCGGGGGTGGCGGCGCCGAGGGTGAGGACCTCGGGGGAGGCGGAGCGCTCGGTCCAGGCGAGGAGGGCGGCGGCCTCGGCGAAGAATTTCTCGGCAATGGCGGGGTTGACGCCGGCGGGGCCGGAGCGGTCGGGCACACCGCCGGTGGCGGCGACCATGTCGGCGATGAGGGCGCGGAGGGCGGGGTCCTCGGTGGAGGCGGGGGTGACGACGGAGTCGCCGTTCAGGGTGGTGGCGGCGAAGAGGCGACCGGTGTCGGCGGCGTCGGCGAGGGAGAGGCTGGTCTGCTGGGGCTTGCCGAGGGAGGCGAGGATGCGCCGGGCGGAGGTGGCGGCGGAGCGGCCCTCGGGGGTGTCGGCGAAGGCGTCGAGCGGGAGGCTGTCCTGGCCGGAGAGGAGAACGGCGAGGTCCTTGAAGTAGGGCTTGGACCAGGCGATGGCGGCGAGCAGCTCGGGCACGCGGATGCGGCCGTCCTTGTCGGTGTCGATGTGGGAGAGGGTTTTTTCGTCGAGCTCGAGGCCTTTGACCGGGCAGGCGAGGGCGGTCCACAGTTTTTGGTCGAGCTCGTGGAGGTGCTCGAGGTCGGCGGCGGTCGAGAGGGCGACTTGGTCGAAGCCGCCGATGCGATGGAAGTGCCAGGAGTGCATGAGAGCTGCGCTGGGGAGGCGAGGAGCGGAGGGCGTGGTAGTGGGCCGTGGATACGGCGACCGGCGGTGAGAGTGGGGTGGGAGTGCCTGAAGGCAAACCGCTTGGCAAAAGTTTACGGTCTTGGAGCGGAGGCGCCGACGTTGAGCCGGGAGTCGTCGCGCAGGCTGCGCTCGAGGAGGAGGCGGGCGCCGGGAGCGAGTTCACCGGTGCGGAGGCTTTGCTCAAGGTAGGCGCGAACGAGGGGGTGCTGGCGGGCGTTGGTGCGGAGAGACCAGAGTGCGGTGCGGAGAAGGACCTCGCGGCGGACCTCGGCGGGAGTGGCGGGATCCTCGAGGTCGGGAATGGCGGGGGGCTGGTCGGGCGCGGAGGGAGGGAGGCTGAGGCGCCAGCGCTCGGAGGCGCCAATGGCGTCGGTGTGGGCGAGGGGCTCGATCAGGCGGCGCACGGGTTCGTGGCGGGCGCCGCCGAAGAAGCGGCCCCAGAGGGTGTCGAGCTGGGCGGGGAGGCGGAGGGGTTGGTCGGGATCGGCCGGCCAGTCGTGTCCGCGGAAGTCGGCGAGGCGGGCCCAGAGCTCGGCGGAGAGCTCGGGAGGAGCCTCGGCGGAGGCGCGAAGGTGAAAGCCGAGCACGAGCGAGAGGGCGAAGGCTTCGTCGGGCGGTGCGGCTTCGAGGCGGGCGGCGAAGTGGGGCAGGAGCCAGGCGTTGTCGCGAAGGATCTGGTCGTAAAAGCCGAGGAGCGGGGGCAGGGCGCTCGGGCGCCGCGCGGGCAGGAGTTGTTCGAAGAAGCGGCCAAGCGCCGGCAGGGCGAGTTCGGGCTCCGGGCGGAGATAGTAGGCGTGAAACCACTGGTTGGGGTCGAAGTCCTCCGGCAGGAGCGGGGGCGCGTAGTCCACGAGCTCGATCTCATGGATGAACTCCTTGGTTTCTTCGGCGAGGTGGTCGTGAACGCGCACGACGACGCGGTAAGTGCCGAGGGGATCCTGGGGCTCGGCGTAGAAGCCGATGATGGCGGCGGGATGGAGGGTGCGATGGGGCGAGGGAGCCCCGTCCTGCCAAAGCACGGACGAGAGGATATCGCCGTCGCGCTCGCCGTCTGGGCGGTAGATCGCGGTCTCGAAGGTGAGGTCGGTGCGGGAAGCGGAGTCGAGGCCGTAGTTGCGGGCGTAGGGGAGGATGAAGGCGGTTTGGCCGCGGTGAAGGCGGGCGGTGTTGGGGAGGATGGGGCCGCTCGGGGAGACGGGGGCGAAGACGAGGAACAGGTCGCCGTGGCCAGGGTGGGTGGTGACGACGAGGGCGGGGTTGAAGGGCTCGTCGGGGCGGGACCGGGTGAAGGGCGTGCCGGGCGCGCTGCGGCGGGTGGCCGGCGGGGGCGTTTCCGCCGTGAGCGCGGCTTCGGCGGCGAGTTTGGCGGCCTCGCGCGGGGGGGAAGCGGGTCGGTGCGTGCAGCCGGCGAAGAGCCCAAGCAGGGCGGCGAGAGCGAGGAAGCGGCGGGGGAGCATCGACATGGGGAGTGCGGCGCTGCGGAGCAGAGCGCGGGCCGGGGGCGGGGGCAAGGCGGGCGGTGGGGTGACGGGTGGCGGATGAGTGAAGAAAGCGGGGGCTGGCGGCACTTGTGCGCCGGGGCGGGGTCGGCTAGGGCGATGCCTGTGGAAAAAACCGCGCCTCTTGAGAAACCAGAGAAGATCGATGACCCGGTGCCCGCCGGGGGCGGGGATCGGGGCGAGCGCGGGGATAAGTGGATGGCCTGGGGTTTGGTGGCGGCGAGCGCGGCGGTGTTTTGGCCGGTCACGCGCTGGCTCGTGGCCGAGAGCGCCGCGCGCGATCAAATCCGCCAGGCGGTCATCCTGCTCGGCGCGGCGGTGGTGATGGTGGTGTGGCGGCAGGGCGAGGCGCTGCGGGTGCGCGGCGATCTCTGCAACCGCACCCTGGGGCTGCTCGGCGTCGGCTTCGGCGCGGTGGCGGTGGCCGGACTGGCCAAGCTGCCCTGGCTGGTGCTGCCCGGCTTTGCCCTCGCGCTGGCCGGCTGCCTGCACGCGCTCTTCGGCGCCACGGGCTACCGCCTGTTTCGCCCCTTGGTGGCGGGCGTGGCGGCGCTCTTCGTCATCATCCTCGCCTTTCCGGTATTGGACTGGCCACTACGCCAGCTCGCGGGCGTGGGCTCGGGCTGGGTGCTGCATCACCTGGGACTCGCGCCGAATCTCAGCCTGATGGGCGAGCCGGGGGATCCGCAGCTCGTGCTCTCGGTGGCGGGCGGTCACTTCCTGGTCGCGACGGAGTGCAATGGTTTCGGCCTGATCACCTCGGGCGCGCTGGTCGCGATCCTCGCGGGCGGGATCACGGGGCGGCGTTGGTGGACGATCGCGGCCTTGGTGCCGGCGGGCATGGCGATCGGGTTTTTGTTCAATGTGCTGCGCATCCTCCTGATCTCGACGACGGCGCGGTATTTCCCCGGCCACTACGATCTGTTGCACGAGGCGGCGGGCACGCTCGCGCTCTGGTGCGGGCTGGGGCTGATCGGCTGGATCGCGTGGCGGCCGGAGCGGCGGTGAGCGAAGGCGGCGGGCTTGCGCGGGAGCGCCGGAGCGGGCTCGCTTGCGGGATGCCCCGCCGTGCTCGATTGGTCCCGCCCGCCTTGTTTGCCGTGGTTTGCGCGACGGCGCCCGTCGCCGCGGGGGTGGTGGCCGAGTTTCGCGAGGTCGAGCGGCCTTTGGTTTTTTGGAATCAGGGGAGGGATTTGCTGGTCACGCGTCTGCTCGAGCCTTCGCCGGGTCATCGCCACGAGGCGGTTTGGGTGCGGGCGCGGGTGGTCTGGGGGGAGGATCGGGGACGTGCGCGGCAGATGCCGTTCAACCTGATGACGAGCCGGGGCGGTAAGGTCGATGTGCTGGGCGTGCTGACGCCTTTCGGAATCTATGAAGGTCGCCGCGATACGACGCGCGTGAGGGTGGCGCGGGAGGGGCGCGAGGCGGAGTCGGAGGGCTGGATCGAAGTGCTCTACGAGATAGCGGAGGGGGAGGAGCTGGCGGCGCAGGTCGGCGAGGAACGGGTGGAGCCGCGGCGGACGGGGGGCGCGGCGCCGGCACGCGAGGCGGAGCCGCGCCTGGAGGCTCGGATCGAGTCGAGCGCGGTGGAGGAGGCGCTGGAGGTGCCGCCCTCGCGGAGAGCCGGGGCGGCGGGAGTGGCGCTCCGGCATTGGTCGCCGGGCCGGCAGGTGCGTCGGGTGGTGGTGGATTATTCGATCCGTTCGGAGTGGCAGGCGCGCAGTCCGGAGGCGCCCTTAAGGGCGGGGTTTTTTCATCTGCGCACGGCGGACGGGCGGCTGGTGCGGCCTTGGGGGGTGGTGAGCGAGCGCGGCGTGGATTCGCCGATGACGATCTTGCGGCCTCGGGCGGAGGCGGGCGGGGACGGCGGGGCGATGCGCGGTCGGGTGGAGCTCCTGTTTTGGGAGGAGGCGGGGCTTGAGGCGGCGGAGATCGGATTGATCTCGGCGGCCCAATTTGAGGGGGAGGGCGCACGATGAGAACCTTCCGCGTGCGTCTGCGACTCGGGTGGCTGGCGATGCTGGCCGTGCTCCTGACTTCGGAGCTCGTGGCGGAGCCTGTCCTGGAGCTGGAGCTGCGGCAGCGCTCGGTGGCGAGCGAGTTGGTTTTGCTCGGAGACTTCGGGTCGGAGGTGGTGCTGAGCGAGGCGAAGGCGCCGGCGGGGTATCGCTTCGAGTTGTTCGAGGTCGAGGCGCGATGGGCGGGGGAGGCTTCGCCCGGAGGGCTCGAGATGGCGCGGGTGACGGTGCATCAAGGCGGTAAGCCGGCGCGGGACTTTTTGGTAGCGATCGATTCATTTGGGATGAAATCGCGCACAACGGATCTTCCGGGGTTGATGGTGCCGAAGCGGGCGGGCGGGACGGCGCGCGTGCGCTTCGCTTGTTTACTGCGCGAGGGGGAGCCGGTGGAGGTGAGGGTGGGTAATCAAACGCCGGCCTTGCCGGAGGCCTCGACGGAGGCCTTTCGGGTGGAGGCGCCGCGGGTGGAGTTGCAGGCGCGGGATTGGGAGCGGAGGGACGCGGTGGAGACACCCACTCGGCCCAGTGGAGCGCGGCTCGAACAGGGGCGGGGTGAGATCGTGGTGGGCCGGGGCGGGTTTCGGCGGGCGGTGGTGGAGTGGACCGTGGTCGAGGCCGATGGCACGGAGGCGGGAGCGAGCGATCCTTTGTTCGCGCCGTCGGGTTACTTTGTCTTGGTCGATGCGCGCGGGGCCTGGCATGCGCCGGTGGCAATGACTCGCCGAGAGGGAGGCGCCGGCGTGGGCGGGATCAGCGTCTCGATGCGCGGGCGGGGCGGCTACGAGTTGTTTTGGCGGGAGCGTCCGGAGCTGGAGGGGGCGCGTCTGGTTTTCCTGCCGGAGGAGTGGCGGCGGGTTTCGGGCGAGGTGGCGCGGTGAGGGCGACGCGGGGAATTTCAAAAGCCCCGTCAGGGCGCTTGCGTCTCTCTGCGCCTCCGTGCCTCTGCGTCAAAGAGTCTCCGGCAGAGGAAACCGCAGATGGCGGAGATGGACGCAGATACCAAGCCACCGCCGATTTTTGACCACACCCGCAAGAGGCTGCGGGCAAGAAAAAGACCCGGCGAGGAGCCGGGTCCGGAAGAGGTGGGAAAAGGGTGGCGACCGAAACATGGGGGGACGCCCATGACACGAGGAGGAAGCCGAGCCGGGGCTCGGCGCTCCCGGGGGCAAACCCGCATGTTTCACCCGAATCGGGTCGGCCCGCGCCGAGCTACGGGGCCAAAACGACGGGGCCTCGCGCGACGTGCTGCCAGAGCACGCCTTTGCTCGGCCGCGTCGTTTTCGCCTTCGTAGCTCGGCGCGGTCCTCCGCCTCTCGGGTGAAAGATGCGGGCTACAGCTTCGGAAACTTCACCCACTTGGCGCCGAGCTTGGAGCTCTTCACCACCGTCTCGATGAAGGCCATGCCCTCGACGCCGTCCTCGATCGTGGGATAGTCGAGGTCCTTCGGTAGTTTCTTTCCGGATACCTCGGCGCGGATGGCGCGGAAGGCCTCGCGGTAGAGGTTGCCGAAGGCCTCGAGGTAGCCCTCGGGGTGGCCGGCGGGGATGCGGGTGGCGGCCTTGGCGGCCTCGCTGGTGATGTAGCCGTTGCCGCGGCCGTAGATCTCGGTCGGGCGGTCGGGGTAGGTGACGAGGAGCTGGTTGGGGTGCTCCTGCTGCCAGGAGAGGCCGGCCTTTTCGCCATAGACGCGGATGTTGAGGCCGTTTTCCACGCCGACGCTGATCTGGGAGCTGTGGAGCACGCCCTTGGCGCCGCCCTTGAAGCGGAGGAGGACGTTGCCGTCGTCGTCGAGCTGACGGCCCTTCACGAAGGTGGTGAGGTCGGCGCAGAGTTCCTCAATGTGCAGCCCGGTGATGTAGCGGGCGAGGTTCTCGGCGTGCGTGCCGATGTCGCCCATGCAGCCGGCGGCGCCGGAGCGCTTGGGGTCGGTGCGCCAGGCGGCCTGCTTTTGCTCACTCTTTTCGAGGGCGGTGGAG
>JAUVVA010000089.1 GCA_030604905.1 Verrucomicrobiota bacterium
CGGCCTGGCCGACGACGCGCTCGCCGGTCTTGGTGAACGCGACGATGGAGGGCGTGGTGCGCGCGCCTTCCGCGTTGGGAATGACGACCGGCTCGCCGCCTTCCATGACGGACATGCAGGAGTTGGTGGTGCCGAGGTCGATGCCGAGAATGTAGTGGGCCATGATGGCGGAAGTGTTAGCAGACGGCGTGCGGGGCGGGGCACGGTGGTTCATTAACTGCTGATTTTGAGCGGTTAGAAAATTAAGATCAGACCAATCCGACTAATCAGGCCGATCTATCCACGCGCCAAAGCGCGCCGTGATGGCACAGTGGGCGGCAGGGGTGGCGCAGTGCCGGGTGTGCCATGGCACACCGCAACTGTGACACGGCGGTGATTGCAGCGCGGCGTTTCGCGCCTACGGTAGCGGCCATGGATTTGGAGATCACGCTGCCCGACGAGATCGCGGTGATGACGCTGCCGGGGGTGGCGTTTTTCCCGCAGGCGCTTTTGCCGCTCCACATCTTCGAGCCGCGTTATCGCCAGATGCTGCGGGACGCGCTCGACACCCACCGGCTCTTCGCCGTGGCCGGGCTCAACCCCGCCAAGATGGCCAGCGCCTTCGAGCCGCCCTACCGGGTGGCGACGGTGGGCATCGTGCGCGCCTGCCAAGGCCGCGAGGACGGCACCTCCAACCTGCTGCTTCAGGGGGTCACGCGCGTCCGGGTCGAGGAGATCCTCACCGAGCAGCCCTACCGCCGGATCAAGGTCCGCGCGCTCTCGAGCGATCCCGGCGCGAGCGACGAGGAGAACGCCCGCCTGCGCGCCCAGCTCTCCCGCCTGCTCAGCACGCGCCTGCGCCTGGGTGGGGACGGCGGCTCGGCCGACATGGCGAAGTTTTTGCGCACGATCGAGGATCCGGAAACTTTCGTGGATCTGGCGGCCTTTAACCTCTGCGGCGACGCACGGCTCAAACAGCGCCTGCTCGAGACGCTCAACGTCCGCGAGCGCCTCGCCCTGCTCAGCGGCTGGGCGCGACGCGAGGTCGACGCGCTCCGCCTGCGCAAGACCCTCCAGGGCAGGCTCGCGGACGACGACATCTCGAACAACTGAGCCGGCCGCCGCCGGGTGCCCCGGACTTTCCCGTCCGCGCCGCTCCGTCCCGGCCCGCCGGAGCAAAACTGCCGCGGGCGGAAACGTCTGCGTCACCCCGCGCCCGCCGCGCCCACCCCGCCCCCGCGCCGCGCTTGGTCTTTTTCGTGGCCAAAGACCCCGCCGGGGCTTTGTGCTCTTCTTTTTCGTCCGCCCAACACCATGCCGCTCCTCCCCTTCACCAGCCGCCTCATCGCCGACGTCGGCATCTCCCTCGGAGACGAGGGCAAAGGCCGTCTCATCCCCGAGGTCGAACACGAGCTGCGCGGCTCGCCCCACCCCGTCACGGTGGTGCTGAAGGTCAACGGCGGCGCCAACTCCGGCCACACCGCCGCCGGCATCAAGCTCAACCTCCTCCCCTCCGGCGTGGTCGAAAAAGGCATCGCGCACCTCGCCATCGGCGCGGGCGTGGTCGCCGACCCCCGCAAGGCCTGGTGGGAGGCCCAGCCCCTCGAGCGCAAGGGCTACAACGTCCTCGCGCGCCTCGTCCTCGACGAGCGCACCCTCGTCTCCGATCTCACCCACCGCCTGCTCGACCTCGCCTGGGAAGACTACCGCGTGAACGTCCTCGCCGAGGAGCCGCGCGGCTCCACCGGCCGCGGCATCACGCCCGCCTACTGCGACGAGGTCGGCCAGTGGCAGATCACCTACGCCGACTTCCTCGGCTCGCGCGCCGACTACGCCCGCAAGCTCGCCCAGCGCGCCGACCGCGCCCTGCGCACCATCCAGCACGTCTGCCGCGTCTCGCCCGAGACCTTCGCCTCCTTCTTCGACAAGCTCAGCCAGGCCGAGCAACGCGCCAACACCGAGGCCCTCGAGCTCGGCGTCTTCGGCAAGGACGAGTTCGACTTCCCCCGCTTCCGCGGCGCCGCGCCCATCTCGCTCGATCTCGACGCGCCCCCCGAGACCTACTGGCAGGCCGGCCAGCGCCTCGCGAAAAACATCGGCGAGGTGCGCGAGCTCATCCTGCGCGAGCTGCACGCCGGCCACACCATCCTCGGCGAGTTCGGCCAAGCCTACTGGCTCGACAAGCGCCACGGCTTCTCGCCCAACGTCACCGCCTCGCACACCTTCACGCCCGAGTTTTTCGAGAGCGCCGGCATCCCCGTGCAGGCCATCCACACTTTCGGCGTCGCCAAGGCCTACGACACCAAGGTCGGCACCCACGTCTTTCTCACCGAGATGGACGACGCGCACCCGCTCAGCGTGCTCCTCAAGAAGCTCGAGTTCGGCACCTCCACCGGCCGCCAGCGCATGGTCGGCTGGTATGACGCCGTGGAAAAAGGCGACGCCCTCCGCTACGGCGGCTTCCAGGACGTGATGATCAACAAGCTCGACGCCCTCAGCCACCGCGGCGAGTGGAACTCCGAGCTGCTCATCGCCGTCGCCTACGAGGACGCCTCCGGCAAACGCTACCACCACGTCCCGCGCAACGACGCCGTGCGCAAGACGCTCCGCCCGGTCTACGAGAAGTATGCCGGCTGGTCCGAGGACATCTCGCACGTGCGCCGCTTCGGCGAGCTACCGCTCAACGCGCAAAAATACGTCGGCGGCATGGTGCGCTCGATGCTCGCCGTCGCCTACCACGGCGACCGCTGGCCGCACGAGAGCCGCCTGCCCAACCTGCGCTACCTCGGCGTCGGCCCCGAGCCCTCCCAGATCATCAAGGACGTGCCGCCCACCTCCGAGCTGATCCGCCTGTAGTTCCCGGACCACTACCGACATCTCGCGAACGTGGCACGGGCGTCTCGCCCGTGGGTTCGGAACATGGGCGGGACGCCCATGCCACTCCAAACCGGCTAAGGGGCGGACGGGCCTCGCCAGACCCGCCCTACCCTTCGCGGTGCGCGCCGCTCAATCCTGCGGCTCGGCGCGGTGCGCGTCGGTCGCCAGCGCAGGCTCCAGGGCCACGCCCTTCACCCGCACGCCTGCCATCTTCGCCAGGATGCGCTCCGCCTCCTCCGCGCGCACATCGACCAGCGTATGACGCTGGTGGATATCCATCGCGCCGACCACGCCCGCCGGCAGACGCGTGACGCCTGCGATCTTCCCCACCACGTCGGCCGGGGTGACGAGCTGCTTGCGGCCCACATTGAAGTAGAGCGTCGTGTAGCCCGGCTCGCGACCGGTGCGCGCCGGGCGCTCGAACTTCTGCTTGCTGGGGCGCGCCGGGCGTTCGCCGCGCTCCGCCCCGCGGGCGTCACCGCCGAAGTAGGCCTCGGTCTCGTCCTGCGCCGCGAAGGCCGGAGCGGGTTTATGTTTCGCCGACTTCACGGGCTTGGCGGGCGCGGGCACCGGCACCGGGATGGGCGGGCGAGCCTCGTCGTCGTAGGGCCGCGAATGCTTCGGCTGCGTGACCACGGGAGCCGGCGCCGAGCGGTCCTCGTCGCCCTCGCCGCCGGGCGTGCCGGGGCTGCCCGGCTGGCCGCCCTGCATGAGGTGGATGAGCGCCGCGATGATGTCGGTGCTGGCGTAGCCTTGCTCGAGCAGGCGGTCGACCATGCGGTCCTGCGGGCGAAACACCTTGGCGTCGAGGGTGGCGCGCAGGCGCTCGAAAAAGACGTTCTCCCGCGCCTCCTCCACCTGGTCGAGCGAGGGCACGCGCTCGCGACGCAGCGGCAGGCGCGCGTAGCGGATCATGTTTTGCAGGCCGTAGATCTCGCGGCCGCTCACGAAGGTGAAGGCCTTGCCGGTGCGCCCGGCGCGACCGGTGCGGCCCACGCGGTGCGTGTAGTCCTCGGCGTCGTTGGGCAGGTCGTAGTTGAACACCACCTCGAGGTCGTCGACGTCGAGCCCGCGCGCCGCCACATCGGTCGCGACGAGAAACTCGAAGCCGCGCCGGCGAAACTTGTCCATCACCTTGGTCCGCGTGGCCTGGGTGATGTCGCCGTGCAGGCGATCGACCGCGTAGCCGCGCGAGGCGAGGATTTCGGCCAGCTCGTCGACCATGTTCTTGGTGGCGCAGAAGATGATGCCGTAGCGGAAGTCGTGGAGGTCGATCAGGCGGGTAAGCGCCTCGATCTTGGAGCGGCGGTCCACCTCGAGGTAGACCTGGTCCACCTTGGGCGCGTTTTGCGCCTGCGCCTCGATCTTCACCCAGGCCGGGTTGTTCGTGTAGCGCTGGATGAGCTGCTTGATCGGCGGCGGCATGGTGGCCGAGAAAAACAGCGACTGACGGCCCTCGGTCGGCGTGGCGGCGAGGATGCGCTCGATGTCGTCGCGAAAGCCCATGTCGAGCATGCGGTCGGCCTCGTCGAGGATCACGATCTTGAGGTGGTCGAGCTTGATCGTGCCGCGCTCCATGTGGTCCATCACGCGCCCGGGCGTGCCGATCACGATCTGGGCGCCGGCTTCGAGCGCGCGAAACTGCCGCTCGTAGCTCTGGCCGCCGTAGACCGGCACCTCGCGCACGCCGCGCTTGAAGAAGGCGAGCTTGGCGATCTCCTCCGCCACCTGGATGGCGAGCTCGCGCGTCGGGCACAGGATCAGGGCCTGCACCTTCTTGAGCGCCGGATCGATGCGCTCCACCGCGGGGATGCCGAATGCGGCGGTCTTGCCCGAGCCGGTGGCCGATTGGCCCACCACGTCGCGCCCCTCGAGCAGGAGCGGGATGACCGCGGTCTGGATGGGCGAGGCCTCCTCGAAGCCCATTTTGTCGACAGCCTTGAGGACTTCGGGCGAGAGACCGAGTTCGGTGAACGGACGTTTTTCCATGATGCGGCGCAGTGTGCGCATCCGCGCCGACAAATGAAAGCGGTTAAAAAACCGTCCGGCGGCCCCGGCTCCCTCACCAGATCAAGCGCTCACCACGCCTCGTCCCAAAGCCCCGCGCGGCGCCGCTCCTGGGCCATCGCGCGCAAGGTCTCGCGCAGCACCTCCCGCGCCTCCGGCCCGCCAAGCTCGTCGCGGAAGCGGCGCAGCCCTTCGCTCGTGCGGCGGATCGAGAGCAGGACCGATTCGGGATCTTCCGGCGCGGCGTCATACTCGCGGCAAAAGCGCGCCACCACCGCGAAGCGCGGCTGGAGGCGCACCTCCTGCAACTCCTCCTGCAGCTCCACCACCTGCTCCTCCAAGAGCTCCGAGTAGATGCCGAGCTTGTCGTCGCCGAGTCGCTCTAGGTCGCCCTCCTCGCGCTTGATCCAGGCCAGCTCCAGGCGCAGCAGCGTGTGCAGGTCGCCCTCCTCGCGCTTGATCCAGGCCAGCTCCAGGCGCAGCAGCGTGTGCAGGTCGCCCTCGCGATAGGCCTTGGTGAGATCCTGCATGAGCAGCTCCTTGCGCGCCCGCGCCTCGGGGTCGCGCTCGAGGTCGGGGTGCAGGACCTTGGCGAGCTGCTTGTAGATCGCCACCACGCTGCGTTTGCGCGCCTCCTCGCGCGCCAGGCGCCGCTCCTCGGCCTTGCGCTCCGCCGCCTCCTGGCGCGCGGATTTCCTGCGCGAGGGAGGCGGCTCCTCGGTCTCGCCCGGCTCCGGGCCCGGGCCGCCGCCGTCGGCCCCCTCGCGCTCCCGCAGCTGGCGCTCCGCCTCGCGCAGGCAGTCCTCTGGCGTCATGCCCGGCCGGAATGCGGACGTATCCACGCCGGCCCTACGAAACATCTCCTCCAGCTCCGGCGGCATGCCGACGCTGGCGCCGCCACCCTCGCCCGCGGCCTCCGCCCCGGGGGCCTCGTCCTCGTCCGCGGCCGGGGGATCGTGAGGCGGGTTCAACTCCTCCCAGAGCGTGCGCAGCTCGCCCGCGAAGCGCTCCGGCGAGTGGTCGAAGAGCGCCCGCAGGTGCCGCGAGATCAGCTCCGCGAGGTCCTCGCGTTGGCGTTTGCCCAGCCCCTTCGGCTTGCGCCAGACCTCCGCCAGCAGCCGCACGAGCTCCTCGCGACGCCGGAGCAGGCGTCGCTCCTCGGGCTCGATCCGCTCGACGTAGATCGCCAAAAAAAGCTCCCAGCGCTTCGTCAGCCGCTCGCGCTCCGAGCGCAGGTTTTCCACCTTGCGCAGCAGACGGTCGAATTTCTTCTGCGCCTTCGTCAGCGGGCGGCCCGCGCCGGCCACCAGGCGCAGTCGCCCCTCGCCGGCACCCTGCCCCACAAACACCCCCGCCTCGCGCTTCGACTCGTCCATGCGGCATCCAAGGGGCCGGCCGCCCTGCCGAAGTCAACCACCCGCGCCGGCGAGGTAGGGCTCGATCGCGCGAAAGCCGGGCTGCGCGCAGAGCCGGTCGCGGTCCGCCGCGCTCGAGCACAGATAGACCGCGTAGCCGCCATGCCCGCCACCGCAGTATTTCCAGGCCAGCGGCTTCACGTCGCCGAGCGCCGCCGCGCCCTCCGCGCCCGAGGCCGGGTCGCCGGGGAGAGGCTTCATGCCCTCGCCGAGCTGCATCGCATACGAGATGCGCACGCACTCGGCCAACCTCTCGAAATCGTTTCTCCAGACCGCGTCGCGTCCCACGCGCCCGGCCCGCTCGATGGCGTCGTAGTCGCGCGCGTTGCCCACGTTGGCCGGGGTGTCGTGATGCGCGCCCGTCCAGTAGATGGCCATACGCCCGCGGAGCATCTCGCCGGAGGTCTTCACCTCGAGTTCGGGACGCGGGCCGCTGCGCCACACGCAGAGACCGGTCTCGGCGATCACGGCCGGGTCTTGCCAACCCACGCCGAGATCGAGCTCGGCGCTCACGCCGCTCTTGCCGTTGAGCAGGGCCCAGGCGCCGCTGCCGCCGAGGCCGGCGTTGCGCTCGTAGCCCCAATGGCGGAGCGAGACGGTGGGCGAGATCGCGCAGTTGACCACGAAGGCGCCGGGACGGGCGTAACGGGGCACGTCGAGCCAGCCGCCGCCGAAGTCGACGCGCAGGGGCGCCTCCTGCGGGGCCTTGATCCAGCGCACGATCTCGGTGGTGGAGATCGGCGCGAACTGCGGCGGCGTCTTCGGCAGGCGCACGTATTTGGCGCCCACCTCCGCGCAAAGCGCCTTCTTCAAGTCGGTGTATTTGTCGTCGTCGGTGACCGCGAGGATGTGCGGCCGGATGCGCAAGAAGTCCTCGCGGAAGTCGATGCCCTCCTCGAGCCCGCGGCCGATCACCACGTCGTCGACACAACCGAGCGCCTGGATGAGCGCCTGCTTGTGCTCGTCCGGCAGCGAGCTGCGGCGCTGTTTGTGGATCCAGAGCACCTCGCTGGAGGCAAAGCTCACCGTGAGGTGATCACCGAGCGCGCGGGCCTCGCGAAAAAACTGCACGTGCCCTGCGTGGATGATGTCGTAGCAGCCGGAGACGAAGACGCGAATCATGCGGAAACGCTTCGCGGCCAAGTGCCCGAGGTCGAGCTCGTTCCCGAGCGGCAAGCCCCTCCTAGCCCACGCCCCGCGCCCTCCCCTAGCCCCGGGCACCGGGCAACACCGGAGCGAACGCTTTGCCTCTTGCTGGGTGTGGTCATCTTCGGTGGGCGCCTCGCCAATGGACATTGGACATTGGTCATTGGTCGTTGCGATACTGGTCCCCGCATGTCGTTCGACTCCCTCGGTCTCCACTCCAGCATCCTCCGCGCCGTCCAAGCCAAAGGCTACACCACGCCCTCGCCGATTCAGGAGCAGGCCATCCCCATCGTGCTCACCGGGCGCGACCTCGTCGCCTCCGCCCAGACCGGCACCGGCAAGACCGCCGCCTTCGCGCTCCCCATCCTCAACCGCCTCGGCCCGCACAAAAAGCCCGGCCCGCGCGTGCTCATCCTCGAGCCCACGCGCGAACTCGCCGCGCAGGTGGACGAAAACTTCGCCGATTTCGGCAAGTTCACCGACCTGAAGCGCGCCCTCCTCCACGGCGGCGTCGGCTACGGCAAACAACGCGCCGACCTCCTCGCCGGCGCCGACATCGTCACCGCCACCGTCGGCCGCCTGCTCGATTTCCTCAACGAACGCGTCCTCCGTCTCGACCACCTGCAGGTCCTCGTCCTCGACGAGGTCGACCGCATGCTCGACATGGGCTTCATCAAGGACGTCAAAAAGATCGTCTCCCTCTGCCCCAAGAACCGCCAGACGCTCTTCTTCTCCGCCACGATCCCGCCCGAGATCCAGGAGATCGCCCGCTTCGCGCTCAAGGACCCGGCCCACGTGACCATCGGCCGCACCCGCTCGGTCAACGAGTCCGTCACCCACGCCATCTACCCGGTCGCGCACCACCTCAAGTTCCCCCTCCTGCTCGAGCTGCTCAAGAAGACCGAATACAAGAGCGTGATCGTCTTTAGCCGCACCAAGCACGGGGCCGACAAGATCGCGCGCAAGCTCAAGGCCGAGGGCCACACCGTCGCCCTCCTCCACGGCGACCGCAGCCAAGGCCAGCGCAAGGCCGCCCTCGAAGGGTTCAAAAACGGCACGCTCGAGGTGATGGTCGCGACCGATATCGCCGCGCGTGGCCTCGACGTGGCGGGCGTGACCCACGTCATCAACTACGACATCCCGGCGACGCCCGACGACTACGTGCACCGCATCGGCCGCACCGGCCGCGCCGCCGCCGAGGGCGACGCCTTCACGCTGGTGACGCCCGACCAGACGGGCGAGCTGCGCGCCATCGAAAAATTCATCAAGGCGACGATCCCGCAGCTCACGATGGAGGGTTTCGACTACAAGGCGAAGGCGCCAGTGCCCGCCCCCGGCCAGGGCGCCGGTCCGCGTCCTCCGCGCCAGGGCCGCGGCGGCCGCCCCGGGAACGCCGGGCCCCAGCTCGGCCGCTCGGGGCAGGGTCAGCCCCGCCACCACGGTCACCGACCCGACGGCCGTCCGACCTCGGGCCAGCCGCAGCGCGCCGACCACCGTCGCGGCGATGATCCGAGCCCCCGCGCCCCGCTCCCCGGCACCACCGGCGGCAAAGGCAGCGGCGGCCAGCAACGCGACAAGGACCGCGCCCCGAATCCCTTTATCCAAAAAGGCCGCCCCGGCGCCCACTGGCAGACCCGCAACAGCGGCCGTCGCTGAAGCTTCGGCCGGGCCTGATCGCTCACGAAGCAGGCCGCGAGGCGCGCAGCCGGGCTCCCCGTGGGAAAAACGGCCGCGTTTCCCTAGGGAGAATTCCCACGCGTTCGTCAAAGATTCTCCGGGGCGCGCTTCGGGGCTGCCACGGGCGCGGGGACTCGCCCGGCTGTGGCCCATGCCCTCCTGCAAAATCCTCCGCAGTTCCCTTCCCCTCGCCACCCTCAGCCTCCTCGCCACGTCGCTCTGCGCCACTCCCCTCGTTCATCTTCTGCCATCGAGCGGGGAGGACCGCTTCGACTACGTCCAGGGCCGCGGCAGCAACGGCACGGTGGCCGGGCATTCGCACGAGATCGAGACCGTCTTGCCGATCCTTTGGTTGAAGGCCGGGCAAGCTTACTCCGCCCCCGCGGCGCTCGCCCTGCCAAACGGGGCCGTCGGCGGCGAGACCCGCTGGATCGCGCCCGACGCCTCGCTCGTCGCCGGCTTCGCCGCCCTGCCCATCAACGGCCAGGTCGACATCAACACCGTGCCGCTCCTCTGGACCCGCGGCGCCGGCGGCGCCTACACGGCCGCCATCCTGCCCCGCCTCACGGGCGTCGTCTCCGAGACCGTGATCCACGGCGGCAACGCCAGCGGCACCCGCCTCGTCGGCCAGAGCGGCTCCGCCCAAGCCGCCACCCTGTGGCGCGGCACGCCGGGCGGCGGCTACACCGCGCAGCCCCTCCTCCTTCCCGCCGGCGCCACCAACGGCCCGAGCAGCGCCCTCGCCAGCTCCGCCAGCGGCGCCCGCCTGGCCGGACGCTACGAAAGCGCCGAGGGCACGCAGTCCGTCGTCTGGACCGAGGGCAACCCCGCCTATTCGCCCCTTCGCCTCGGCACCATCCCCGGCGGCGCGCAGACCTTTGTGGAAACCCTTTCCGCCGACGGCACCCTCGCGGCCGGCGCGGCCGAGACCGAGGGCGTGCCCCGCCCCGTGGTCTGGGACACCGCCACGGGCGCCGCCACCCGCTTCGAAACCCTCGGCGGCCTCGACTCCACCATCCTTGTCGTCGCGGACAACAAGCTCTGGCTCGGCGGCCGCGCCACCGACCGCGGCTCCTTCGCCGGCGTGGCCGTGCTCTGGGACCGCGAGGGCCGTATCCACCCGCTCACTACGCTGGTCAACTCCGCCGGCGCGAGCTTCCCGGGCTTCACCCCCGAGAGCGTGACCGGCGTGCAGCACGTCGCCGACGGCTTCTACACGATCACCGGCACCGGCGTGGTCAACCACACCGGCGCCACCCGCGGCTTCGTGGTGGAGAACCTCGCGCTGCCTTCGACGACGCTCCCCGCGCCGCCGCCCGCTCCCGAGCCGCCGCCGCCCGCGCCCTCACTTCCCGACCCCGAGGGGGAGCTCGCGCCCGCACCCTCCACTCCTGGCGGCGTCTTTCTCAACCGCCAGCGACCGAACAACGGCGCCAACCAAAACCGTTTCGGGGAGCCCACCGGCCCCGCCCGCATCCTCGGACCCACCCGCCGCGAATAGCCAAACACTGGTAAATCGGGCGACAAACGCCAGACGCCGGCATATCCGCTGCTGACTCTCGCGCGCGGGGCACCCTTCAACAGGGCGCATCCGCGCGCCATGAGTCTCGTCTTCGAACACCGCACCGTCGTCACCCTCGGCGACACCGACCACACCCAGGCGGTCTACTTCACCCGCTTTTTCGAGTGGCAGGGCGCGACGCGCGAGCTCTGGGTGCTGCAAGCCGTCGCGCAGTCGGAGCAACACCTGCGCGAGGGGCTGGTCCTCATCACCCGCAGCGCCTCCTGCGACTATCACCAAAAGCTCAAGCTCTTCGACCCGGTGATCTGCCGCATGCAGATCCGAAACCTCCGGCAGGCGAGCTCGGACCTCGTGTTTCGTTTTTTCCACGCCGTCACCGGCGAGCTGCACGCCGAGGGCCTGCAACGCGTGGCCTTCGCCGACCCCACGGGCCGACTGCGCCGCATGCCCGACGATTTTCGGAACGCCGCGCTGGCCTACGCCGAGCCCGAGCGCGGTGCCGCCGCCCGCGCCGCGCTCGATCTGGCCGGCGAATTCGCCTGCTCCTGACCCGCGATCAATTGTCGCCGAAGCAGCCGCACTGATTGCCGCAAGGCCCGGGCGGCGGAGCCGGCGCCTCGGCACCCGCGCCGTAGAAGCCGTATCCACCCGTCACCACCCGGCGCACCGGCTCGCCGCTCTCCGGATCGCGCGTGAGCGGTTGATCGTGCATCGACTGCTTGATCTCAAAGCGACGCGGCTTCTTCCCGGCCGCGGGGATCGTCTCGTAAACGTAGGTCGGCATGGTGGTGGTCCGCGATCACGCGCGGTTCCACGGCGCCTTGGCAAGCACGAGCGCCATCCCGCAGAAGCCCGTCACTCCGGCGAAGACCAGACCCGCGCCGACCACGCCCGCCACCCAGATGAAGCCGGGGTGCAGGGTCTGCGCGAGCACCACGCCCAGCACCACCAGCGCCCCGGCGCCGATGCGCACCTGGCGCTCGATGCCGATCGCCGACTTCGCGCCCCGCACCACGGGCAGGCCGGCCGCCGCCCAGGCCTCGGTGCCGCCGGCCACGACCACGGCGCCCTCCAGCCCGCCGGCGCGCAGACGCTCGCAGGCGGCCTCGGCGCGGCGTCCGCTCTGACAGATCACGAACAAGGGAGCGGCCGGATCGGCATGCCCCAGCGCGCGCAGCGCCTCGGGGCTGGCGTCCGGCAACGGGAGGTTGCGCGCGGGCGCGGCGTGCAGCTCCGAAAACTCGGCCGGCGTGCGCACGTCGACGAGCGTGAGACCGGGCTCCGAGGCCAGGCGCGAAGCAAGTTCGGCGGGAGAGATGCTGGGCGTCTTCATGGCGGGCAAGGAACCGAGCTTGCTACACTCCGCCGCGCCTCGCAAGCCGGGCCGGCCGCGGCTCGGCGAGGGCGTCAGCCGGCTGGCGTTTTCGCCCGCACGGGCCATGATATCTCCCATGCGCCTCTTCCTCATGCTCCTCGCCGCCCTTTCCGCCCTCGCCGCGTCCCCTCTCGCCCGCGCCGAGGCGGTGCTCGCCCCGGCCGAGGCCGCCAAGCTCGTCGAGCAGGGCGGGGCGCTGCTCATCGACGTGCGCGAGCCCGCCGAGTGGAGCGGAGGCGTGGTCGCCGGCGCCCTGCTCCTGCCGCTCAGCGACCTGCGCGGCGCCCGCGAGAAATGGCGGCCGATCCTCGAGGCGCACCCCGAAAAGACGCTCGTGCTCTACTGCCGCAGCGGCAACCGCTCGGGCATCGCGATGAAAATCCTCCGCGAGGAGGGGCGCGACGCGCGCAACGCCGGCGCCTTCTCCGCCTGGCAAAGCGCGGGCGTGCCGATCACGAAGCCCTGAGGCGGCGCAGCACGAAGCCGCTCGCCGGCCGGGCCGGCATGTGCCGCAGATCGATCGACAGATCCTGCGGCGGCACCTCGTGCCTCAGCTCGCTCGCGAGCCAGCGCGCCGCATCCTTCATCAGGCCGACGGTGATGCGCTCGCCGGGGCAACGATGACCGCTCGCCACATCGCCGCCGCCCTGGGGGATGAACTTGAAGGCGTTTCCACTCCAATCCCGGAAGCGCTCGGGGCGAAAGCGCTCCGGATCGCCCCAGCTCTCGGGATCGCGGTCGGTCCCATAAAGATCGAGCAGGACTCGCCGGCCGGCGCGAAACCGGAAACCTCGCCAAGTGAAATCGCGCCGCACCCGGGCGGCCACGAAGGGGAAAAACGGATAAAAGCGACGCACCTCCTGCGCGAACCACTCGCCGTAAGGATCGTCGGCGGCGCAGGCCGCCAGCGTGGCGCGGCAGCGGGGCTGCTCGTGCAGCGCGAGCGCGGCAAACACGATGAAGCGGGAGACCGCGACCGTCGGGCGCACCAGGTTGAAAAGTTCGGCGGCCGCCGTCTTCAAGGGCATCTCGGAGCCGTCCGGCTCGCGGTAGGCCAGCACGGTGGCCAGGGGGGAACCGGCCGGAGGGCGGATCTTCCCGGCACGGCCCCGCCGCACGACCTCCGCCATCCACTTGTCGCAGCGGCTCCTCGCGCTGCGTCCGCGCCAGTGGCGCGGGCCCACTCCGCCCACGCCCTCGAGGACAAGGTCGATGTCGCGGGCGCGCTCGGCCGCCTCGCCTCGGGCGAGGGGCACGCCGGCCCAGGAACACACGGCGCTTACCAAGACTTCGCCGGCGGCCTCGTGCAGCACCACATCGCGACCGGACGGCCAGGCTTCCGCCGCGGCGCGCCACTCCGCACGCGCGGCGGCGACGAGGCGGTCGACGTGCTCCTCGGTGGTGAGCGAGAGGAACATCGCCTTGCGCGCCAGATGCGCCGCCTCGTCGAGGCCCTGCACCGCGCCGGGGCCGAAGAGCGTGCGCTTCAACCGGATCGGCGCGGCGTTTTTTCGCTGGAACAGACGGGCGTCATAGAAGAGGCGCGCACCCTCCTCGCCGCTGAGGCAGATCGTGTCGCGCATCATGAGGCGGAGAGCAAAGACCGGGGAGCCGAGCCGCTGCCGGCGGTTCCAGAGAAAAGGATAGCCCTCGCGGAGCAGGGCCAGGGTGCTGTCCACGGCGGGATCGCGCGGGAGGCTCTCGCCGCGGCCGCCGGGCTGTCCGGTTTGATCGGTGAAGACGCCTGCCGGGAAATCCCGGCTTTGAGATTGGTGCATGAGGGTGGGGCCGCGGACCGGGCGCGCGCGGCGGTTTTGGGACGAGCGCGCGAGGCGCGCGGCCGTCCAGGGCGGTGGTCGTGAGGCGCGGGGACGAGGACGGCGGGGCTAGCGCGAGAGCATCACCTTCTCGTGCTCGCCCACCTCGCCGGCGCTCTCGCCGGTGAGGGTGGATTTGGCGAGGGCGATGAGGCTGGCCATCTTGCCGCTGGGGGCGTCCCAATACTCCGCCGTGTGCACGCGCACCCGCAGGAGCGCGAGGTGCGGATCCTCGGGGCCGCCCGGGAACCAGGCCTTGACCTCGCTGTTCCAGAGCCGGCGCGCGCGGGCCGGGTCGCGCTTAAGCGCGGCGGTGCCGGAGAGGGAGACGTAGCGCTGCTCCTTGGGCTCGGCGTAGGCGAGGTTGACCTCGTGCTCGGCCTCGATCTCGGCGACCTTGCCGGAATCGTCGGCGGTGAAGAACCACAGCTCGCCGTTCTCCAAGCCCGCGGTCTGGGTGACCATGGGGCGGCTGCGCAGCGAGCCGTCGGGGCCCACGGTGGTGAGCATGGCGGTGCCGATGTCCTTGATCAGGCGGTTGAGTTTGCGCTGCGTCTCGGCGTCGGGCGGAGACCAGTTTTTCTGCGCGGCCTTGCGGGAGGATCCGGCGGCGCCGCCTTTGCCGCCCACGGTGCCGCGCTCTTCGTAACCTAGCATGTCGGATTCGATGGTGCTCATGGTGGCTGAACATACTCGGCGCCGGCCGGCGCGACATGGGGCCGCGAGCCTCGCGCCCCCATGGGCCTATACCTTGGGCCAAATCGCTGAGTTCACGGTCAGGAACCCCGGGAACCCTCCGGGCATCCCACCGTGAATTCCACGATGAAGCATTCCCACGAAGACTCCGACTCCCCCTCCAGCCCCGGCACCCTCAGTTTCTCCGGCAGCGCCGCGCTGCTGCTGCTGGTGGCGGCCTTTTGCGTCTATCCGGTGGGCGAGCAGCTCTGGGCCTGCGTGTTGGCCGCCCTCGCCTTCGTGTCGCTCAGTCTCGCCACGCCCTCGACCAAACGCGCCCGCGTGCGCGCCGACCACGAGCTGCGCCGCCGCTCGCTCGGCCGCCGGCGCGAGATGGAGCGCGATGGCTGAGCCGGCATCACGCAGATGGGCGGCAGAGCAGCGAGGTGAGATCGTGAGCAGATTTCAGGGCGGACCGAGCGAAGGAATACTCGGAGAGTATTTCGAGCCGAGGCCCCCGCTGAAAGGTGCCGCGAGATCACCTCGATGGGACCCGAACATCTGCGCGATGTCGGCTGGGCGCAACTCGCGGACCGCAAGGACCCGCGCCGCCGTCCTCCGCCTACACGTAGGGGCTCGGCCGCGGCTCGTCGTCGTGCTTGCCTTCGTAGGCGTGCACGCTGTGCGCGGTGTCGCTCCAGAGCGGCAGGTTGTCGAAGCGCCAGGACCGCGTCTCCACGATGTCGGTCTGCACCGCGGGGTCCCGGGCCTGCATCATCAGGCGGTTCAGCGCCGCATACGCGACGTCTTCGGGCTTCACGTTCAATTTCGCGGCGAACCGTTCCACGGCCGCCAGTTCCTCGCCGTCGAGGTGGAGCTTTAGCGTGCTCATAACGCCTCCTTTTTGGTTGGGGTTTACGTCGGGGTCTGTGGTTTACGTTGTCCGACGGCCTGAGTTTGTCCAAGCCCCGGCTCCGGAGCAAGCCCCGCCCGGGGCCGGTGTTTTCCCCATCCCGGCGCTTGCCTAGCGCCCCTCCCGCCCCCGAGCCTCCCGCCCCACCCTCCCCACCGGCCCCCAATGCTCAGCCGAGCCACCGAGTATCTCAGCGTTTTCAAGACCAGCACCCGCGAGCGCTGGGATCTGTGGACGCCGCTCGCCCTGCTCGTGCTCAGCGCCATCGGGGTCGCGTTCATCTACTCGGCGCAATACTCCACGCCGCTCAACAACTGGCTCAACCAGATCGTCTGGTTGCTCATGGGAGCGGTCATCTACGTGGCCGTATCGCTGGTCGACTACCGGCGCTGGCTGGGAGTCTGGCATTGGTTTTACCTGGCGTGCATCTTGTTGCTGGTCTTGGTCTTGATCCCCGGCGTGGGCGATTCCCGCTTTGGTGCCCAGCGCTGGATCGACTTTGGTTTTTTCACCGTGCAACCCAGCGAGCCGGCCAAGGTCGCGGTGCTCTTCGCCACGGCCTCGATCCTCATCCGCGCCAAGCTCGGCTCCGTGCGCAAATCCCTCGGCACCCTGATCAAGTTGGCCCTTGCCGCAGGGGTGCCGATGTTGCTGATTTTGTCCCAGCCCGACCTCAAATCGGCCATCGTCCTGCCCCCCATGGTGTTTTCCATGCTCTACGTGTCGCGCCTCTCGACCCGGTTTTTCACGGGTGCGCTCGGCGCGTTTCTCGTGCTCGTGGGCATCGTCGCCTGGGACACGACCAACTACGTGAAGTTCATGCAGGCCAACAACCTGGACTTCATGCGCGACAAGGGCCGCTACCAGGTGACCTCCTGGGTGCCGTTTAAGGATTATCAGCGCAACCGCATCCTCACCTTCGCCGCGCCCGACGTCATCGACCCCTCGGGCATGCGCGACGCCTGGAACCTCAACCAGTCGCTGATCTCCGTCGGCAGCGGCGGCCTCACCGGCAAGGGCTGGACGCAGGGCACGCAGGCGCAGCTCGGCTACCTGCCGCGCGCCGTGGCCCACAACGACTTTATCTCCTCGGTCATCGCCGAGGAGACCGGATTTTTGGGAAGTCTCACCGTGCTAGGTCTGTTTGGCATCGTCTTGATCAACGGCATCCGCATCGCCGGACTCGCCCGCGACCGCTTCGGCACCCTCCTTGCCGTCGGGGTCACGGTCCTGTTCGCCGTGCATGTGTTCGTGAACATCGCGATGACGATC
>JAUVVA010000120.1 GCA_030604905.1 Verrucomicrobiota bacterium
AAAATCACCGCCGACCTCGCCGCCCGCGGCCGCGGCCAGGCCACGATCAACTACAAGCTCCGCGACTGGCTCTTCTCCCGCCAGCGCTACTGGGGCGAGCCCTTCCCCATCGTCTGGGTGAACGAGGCCGACTACGCCGCCGCCACCGTCCACGCGAAGGCCGCCGGCGCCGCTCTCCCGTTGCCCGCCGCGCCCGTCACCTGCGTGATCGAGGGGGAGACGCGCTACGCCCTCCCCGTGCCCGAGGCCTCGCTGCCGCTCACCCTGCCCGAGGTCACCAGCTACCAGCCCACCGGCACCGGCGAGAGCCCGCTCGCCGCCATCACCGACTGGGTGGACGTCTGGTATGACGCCGCCACCGGCCACGCCGTGCCCGCCGCGCAGGCCCGCCCCGCCGCCCACTACGTCCGCGCCCGCCGCGAGACCAACACCATGCCCCAATGGGCCGGCTCCTGCTGGTATTACCTGCGCTACCTCGACCCGAAGAACGACGCCGCCCTCGCCGCGCCCGAGGCCCTGCGCTACTGGGGCGGCCCCGACATCTACGTCGGCGGCGCCGAGCACGCCGTGCTCCACCTCCTCTACGCCCGCTTCTGGCACAAGGTCCTCTTCGACCTCGGCGTCGTCCCCACCCCCGAGCCCTTCACCAAGCTCTTCCACCAGGGCATCATCCTCGGCGAGGACGGCGAAAAGATGTCCAAGAGCCGCGGCAACGTCGCCAACCCCGACGACATCATCCGTAGTCACGGCACGGATACGCTCCGCCTCTACCTCATGTTCCTCGGCCCCCTCGAGGCGATGAAACCCTGGAACCCGAGCGGCATCGAGGGCGTGCACCGTTTCCTGCACAAGGTCTGGCGCGAGTGCGTTGGCGCCGACGGCGCCCCGCATGCCAAACTCTCCGACGATCCGGCGGCCACCTCCGCCGATCTCGCCAAGCTCCTCCACGAGACGATCAAAAAGGTCGGCGACGACATCGAGGGCCTGCGCTACAACACCGCCATCTCGGCCATGATGATCTTCGTCAACGCCTGGCAAAAGGCCGATCGCATCGCCCGCCGCGACGTGCTCTCCTTCCTGCAGATCCTCGCGCCCTTCGCCCCCCACCTCGCCGAGGAGCTCTGGGCCCGCCTCGGCGGCCAAACCCTCGCCCCCACCATCGGCCTCGCCCCTTGGCCCGCCTACGATCCCGCCAAACTCGTCGCCACCGAGCAAAAGGTCGTCGTGCAGGTGAACGGGAAAAAACGCGCCGAACTGCTCCTCCCGGTCGGCGCCTCCGAAGCCGATGCCACCACCGCCGCGCAGGCCTCGCCCGAGCTCTCTCCGCATCTCGGGGGCAAGACCGTAAAACGAATTATTTACGTTCCGGGCAAGATTTTAAATATCGTCGTATCATAGGCATACAAGCCAAACGAAGGCGGCTGTCGACTACGTAGGATTGCCAGCCGCATTCCTTCCCCTTGTGCTGCGGGGAGCCCAAAGGCTCACCTACTCCCATGCAACCCAAGGCCTTCGTCACCTTTTGCATCCTGCTCGCTTTGAGCGGGACGACGCTTTTCGCCCAATCCACGCGCCGGAACCCGACCAGCAAGTTTTACGTCGCCGACGTGCAGGGCTTCTCGCAGGTCAACACCGGGGAGCGAATCGAGGACCTCACCGAGAAATCGGTCTTCGACGCCGAGGGCACGATCATCGAGACCAAGCCCGACTCCACCAACGCCATCGTGCTCTCGAACGGCGTGGGACTCAATTTCATGGAGGACACGAAGCTCGTCGTCCGCCGCTTCCTCCAGGAACCCTTTCAACCCAATCGCCTGGACCTCGAGACCGAGCCCTCCGTCTCACAAACCCGCGCCCAGCTCGTGCGCGGCAGCCTCGGCATTTGCAGCGGCAAGCTCATCGCCGGCAGCTCGATGGTTTACGAGACGCCGCACGGCACCGTGAGCCTGCTCAGCCAGAACACCCAGAAGGCCGCGATTGAGGTCGGCGAAGACCACACGACCGTCACCCTCTTCGAAGGCGCCATCACCCTCCGGGGCGACAACATGGCCGGCGGCGAATCGCTCCAGCCCGGCCAACAGGCCGTCATCCGGCCGCGCGGCGCCAACCAGCCCCCCGAGATCACGATCGGACCGATCCCCTCCGACCAAGCCCAGCGCCTCGAAGACATGGTCAACGGCGCCTGCCAGGCCCGCCGCAAGGTCTATTTCGACATCACCGAACGGGAAAACCCTCTCGATCCCAACGCCCCCTCGCTCAACGCCATCCCGCTCACTCCGCTGAATCCGGCCGAGGTCGGTCCCATCGTCAGCCCCGCCCGCCCCTGACGCCGCTCCCGGCGCCCGCCGATTCGCCCATGCCCACGCGCTCCTCCTCCGCCACCGCGTCCCGCTCCGCCGCCCTCGCTCTCTTCGCCCTGCTCGCCACGCAGCCGGCCCACGCGCTCCTCCGCTTCAACGACGGCCGGGACCAAGTCTACGTCACCGCCTACGTCGGCGCCGGATACGATTCCAACGTCTTCGCGCGCGCCGACTCCGACGGCGATGTCACCTTCACCGGCGGGGCCGGGGTCGAATACGCCCGCAAGGCCGGCCTCATCGGGGTCAATGCGAGCCTCGGATGGCACTTCGGCTCCTTTTCCACCCTCTCCTCGGAGGATTTTCTCAACCCCTACGCTTCTCTGGAGTTCGCCAAAGGCTCCGGACGCACTACCGGCAGCGTCCAGTTCAACCTTCAACGCGAGTCCCGCCCCGACCCCACCGTCGGCCTCCGCACCGAATCCTGGAACTACGGGGTGAATCTCAATCTTCGCTACCCCGTCATCGAGCGCTACTCCATCGCCGGCAACCTCGGCTGGTCCCGCCTCGACTACGTCGACAGCGGCACCCTCTTCTCCGATCTCGACACCTACACTGTCGGCACCGACCTCTTCTACAGCTGGCGCTCCGACCGCGACCTCTTCACCGGCTATCGCTACCGCCAGTCCGACGCCCAGTTCCGATCCTCCAGCGTGGACCACAGCGTCTATGTCGGCGTCTCCGGGCGCATCGTCAGCAAACTCAGCGGCAGCGCCCGCGTGGGCTGGACCCAGCGCACCACGAGCTACCCCGGCTCGATCCCGGACGAGACCAACGACGGCCTCTACGCCAGCGTCTCCAGCACCTGGCCCGTGACCCGCAAGGCCGCCTTCACCCTCACCCTCTCGGAAGACTTCAACGTCACCTCCACCAACTTCCAGACCCGCAACAGCTCGGCGGATCTCGTCGGCCGCTTCTCCCACACCGCGAAATTTTCCAGCCACGCCAGCCTCGGCGTCGGTCGCACCGAGTTCATCAGCGGCTACGCGAACAACGCCACCGGCCCCACCACCGGATTCAACGGCGTCGACCGCACCGATTACTACCTCACCGCGGGTCTCGGCGCGAGCTACGTCTTCAACAACCATTTCACCCTCTCCGCCAACTACGGCTACTACCATAACTGGTCCGACTTCTCCGCCTCGGAATTTGCGAGGCACTCTGTGGGAATCACCCTGTCTACCCGTTGGTGAAACCGCCCGCGCGGCTTTTGCCTCCCGACCGCCCTCCCATGTTCCTCGCCGTGCTCCGTCGTCTGCTTGTCTTTGTCGCGCTCCTCCTGCCCCTCGCGCCGGCGGCCCTGCCGGCGCAGGAGGCCGCCGTCTCCAGCCCGCGCCCCGCGGCCGGCACCACCACCTCGCCGGCCTACGTTCTCACCAACACCGATCGCGTGAGCGTCACCGTCTTTGGCGAGGACGAGCTCTCGCGCATCGCCCGCATCGATTCCCAAGGCCGCATCAACCTGCCCCTCGTCGGCGAGGTCGCCATCGCAGGCCTGCGCGTCTCGGACGCCCAGGCCGCCATCGAACGCGCCTACCAGGAAGGCCGCTACCTGCGCGCCCCTCGCGTCACCATCACGGTCGAGGAATACGCCGCCCGCGAAGTCTCGATCCAAGGCCAGGTCCGCGCTCCCGGCCGCTACTCCCTGCCCATCGAGTCGAGCATGACGATCCTCGAACTCGTCACCCGAGCCGGCGGTTTCACCGACACCGCCCGCGGCACCGCGGTGCGCGTCACCCGCATCATGCCCGACGGCACCAAACGCAACTTCGAGGTCGACGTCGACAGCCTCATCCGCGGCCGCCGGGGCGCCAACGTGCAGGACAACTCCCTTATCCTGGAACCGGGCGACATCATCTTCGTCCCCGAGCGCCTCATCTAAGAGCCGCGCTCAGTCGCCCGTCCCCGTTTACCTCGGCCGCCCTCGCGCCGCCTCCACGCCACTCCTCCCGCCTTTTCGATTTCATGGCCGACCTCAGTCCGACTCCCCCCGCTCCGCCCCGGCCAGCCCCCCACCTCGACGACGAGGTCGTCGAGCGCCGCACCCTGCGCGACTATTACGTCATCATCCGCGAGCGCCTCTGGATCGCCCTGCCGCTCGCGCTCCTCGTCGCGATCGGCTTCGCCTACCATAAATCGCGCGCCACCCCGCTCTACCAGAGCACCGCCTCCATGCGGGTGGAGAAACCCGAACGCGTGATCACCAGCCAGGAGATCGTCGACACCTCCATCTCCAGCGACATCGAGCTCAACACCTACCTCCAGGTCATCCGCTCCGCGACCATGCGCAGCCGCGTCGTCGGCTCCTTCACCCCGGACGAGATCAAGCTCCTCCAGCGCCCCTACCTGGCCACCCTGGCCCCCGGCCAGCAGCCCCCCGGCGTCGGCGGCGTCGTCGGCGATATCACCGTCGAGGCGGTGCGAAACAGCTTCCTGGTCAACATCCACGCCCGCCATCGCGACCCCGAGGCCGCCGCCCTCGTGGCCAACCGCTACGTCTCCGAGTTCATCCGCTACCTCCTAGAGAGCGTGAGCGGCCGCAGCGAGGATGCCGTCGAGTTCCTGCGCGTGCGCGCCGACGAGCTCCGCCGCGAGGCCACCGCCGCCGAGCAACGCCTGCTCGACTACATGGCGCGCAACAACCTCGTCTCGCTCGACAACAGCGTGAACATCGTCGCCGACCGTCTCAAGACGGTGAACGCCGCCCTCCAGGAGGCCCGCCTCGGCCGCCTCGCCACCGAGGATCTCTTCCGCCAGGTCGACACCTTCCGCCGCGAGGGCCGCAATCTCCTCGAACTCTCCTACGTCGCCAACCACGGCACCGTGCCCTCCCTCCGCGCCCAGATCGCCGAGCTCGTGCGCACCCAGACCGTGCTCTCCGAGCGCTACCTCGAGCGCCACCCGCGCATGATCGACGTCGCCAACTCCATCGCCGTCGCCCAGGCCCAGCTTGAGAAGGCCGTGCAGCTAGGCATCGCCGACCTCGAGGCGACCCTCGCCAAGGCCCGCGAACGCGAGGCATCCCTCCAGCGCGAATACGAGGCGCAGGAGCGCGAGCAGTTCCGCCTCCGCGACATCGGCGTCGAGTTCAAGTCGCTCGAAGCCACCGCCAACATCGCCAAAAACAACTACGCCGAGCTCCTCAATCGCCTCACCCAGGCCACCAGCTCCTCCAACCTGGAGAAGATCCCCGTCCGCCGTCTCGACGCCGCCGTGCCCGCCGGCAGCCCCTTCACGCCCAATCTCCACGCCATCACCCGCAGCTCGATCCTCCTCGGACTCGCCGTCTTCTTCGGCGTCGCCTTCGGCCTCTCTTTCATCGACGACCGCATCAAGTCCGCCTGGGACGTCGAACACTTCATCGGCGCCAACCTCCTCGGCATCATCCCGGACCTCTCCAATCTCAAGGACGAGGAGAAATACCGCCTCATCCTCAAACATCAAAACGAGCGCGGCTCCGAATCCTTCCTCGGCATCTACAGCGCCGCCAAGATCCACTCCAAGCTCGATTTCCCCAAGGCCATCCTCGTCACCTCCACCATTCCCGGAGAAGGCAAGACCCTCGTCGCCTCCAACCTCGCCGGCTGCTTCGCCCGCCACGGCAAACGCACCCTCATCGTCGACTGCGACCTGCGCCGCCCCATGCTCCACCGCCACTACGAGATGCCCAACGATCAGGGCCTGCTCAAGTGGCACGAGGCCGGCTGCCCGCTCGATGCGCCCCGTCTCTCCGAACTCCCCGAGCTCGGCATCACCTCCGTCGGCGAGAACATCGATCTGCTCCGCTCCGGCGGCCGTTCCAAGACGCCGACCGAGCTCCTCGAAAGCCCGGCTTTCCCCAAGCTCATCGACCGCCTCAAGCGCGAATACGACCTTGTCGTGGTCGACTCGCCCCCGCTTGGCGCCGTCTCCGACTCGCTGCTCATCGCCGAAAGCACCGACGAGGTGGTCTACGTCTGCCGCTTCAATCGCGCCCTGCGTAAACACATCCGCCTCTACATCCGTGCGCTCCGCCAAGGCAAAAACGAGCTGCTCGGCGTCGTGCTCAACGGCCTCAGCGAACGCCGCATCGAGTATTACTCCAACTACCGCTACTACCGCAGCTACAAGAAATACTACGGCACCGCGAGTTGAGGTCGGCGAGGGCCTGCCTGCCCCAGCTCCTCGATCGCGTCGCTCCCCCGCTGGATCGCGGCGATTGGACGTGGCACGGGCGTATCGCCCGTGGGTTCGGAACAGGTGCGGGGACGCCCAATCCTGTTGCTTCAGCGGCTTGTGCCGGTTCGAGCCGGTCCGGGGAGCGCCCGCGTCTCGCGCGCCGGGTCAGCTGAGATCCCGCAAGGACCCGAAGTCCGGGTCGTGGAGCCGCCGATAGGTGCGGACGATCATGCCATCGGTGAGCCCGGCGAGCCAGTCGCAGATCCGACGCGCCTTGCCCGATTGGGTCTCCTCGGCGTCGATCAGTCGCCCCACCCGCGGCGGGAGCAGGCGGATAACCCGCGCCCCGCGGGCTCCGGGTTCGACGTAGTTGTGCCAGGCGGCGTCCCAGAGCTCGAAGAGAATCTTTCGCGCCTTGTGCTCCATCTGCTGCAACTGCGGACTCTCGAAAATGATGTCGTTGGCGATCTGCTTGTAGAAAGCCGCCTCGCGCTCGGCCTCCGGCGCCACCACCAGCTCGAAGCGGTAGCGATTGGTGCGCGCGCCCATCGGATTCACCTGGAGCGCCACCCGATCCTCCGGGGCGGGTTCGGTCGCCTTGGCCTCGCCGGCGATGGGGAGCTCGCCGCTCGTCACGGCCGCGCGCACGCGGACGCCGCGCTCGCGCAGGCGGCAGGCCTTGATGAAGACCCCGATCTTCTGGGAAAACTCCTCCTCGAGCCGGTCGCCCCGGATGGCGGCGAAGAGCGCGTCGAGCCAGCGCTGCCGCTCCGTGTCGATGCCGGTATCCGCCGCCCAAGCCTCGATGCGCTCGATGGTGAGAAAGCCGGCGCGCACACCGTCGACGATGTCGTTCAGCGAGTAGGCCGCGTCGTCGGCCCAGTCCATGATCTGGCACTCGACGCTCTTGTAGCGGTTGAGCGCCTCGCCCGGCCGCGGCTCGGCCGGCGTGCCCCCGCCAAACACGAAGTCGCGGTAGACCGACTGCGGATCGTAGAGGAAATGGTTGTTGGGCGGCGTCGGAAACTCGCGCCACAGCGACTTGTATTTGAGCACGCCGTCCATCAGCGCGCGGGTGGGCTGCATGCCCCGCACGCCGCTCTCGTTCTGAAACATCGTCTCGGTGATGAGATGAAGGGTCTGCGCGTTGCCCTCGAAACCACCGTGCCGCGCCATCAACTCCTGCAGGGTGCGCTCGCCGGAGTGGCCGAAGGGCGGATGCCCGAGATCATGCGCGAGACACACCCCCTCGACGAGGTCGCTGTCGATGTGGAAATCGGGCTCGAGCGGGCCGCCGCGGGAAAGCAACCAGGTGCAGATCGAACGGCCGATCTGGGCCACCTCCATCGAGTGGGTGAGTCGCGTGCGGTAGAAATCGTATTCACCCGACAGGAACACCTGCGTCTTCGATTGCAGCTTGCGGAAGGCGTGCGCGTGGATGACGCGGTCGCGGTCCACCTGAAAGCAGGATCGGTAGTCGGGCCGGCGCGCGCCACCCCAAGTCTCTTGGTCAAAAGCCCCGTAGAAGCGATTCGACATGGCGGACAGGCAATGCGACGGCGGCGCTCGCAAAAAGCACAAAACGGCGCAAACAAGCGGCTTCCTGCCGCCACCTCCGCCGCCCTCCGGACGGAGGCGACGGGAACGATGCCTCCGCCCGCGGGTAACTTTTGGGTGACGCCCCCCAATCCCGCCTAGGCAGGCACCGTGACATTTGTTAATCCCCCTTCGCCGATGGAAAAAAACCTCCTCAAGGTCCGCACGGTCATCCTCTCCGACGTCCACCTCGGCACGCTCGACTGCAAAGCGGACGAGGCGAACCACTTCCTGAAATACACCCGTTGCGAGAAGTTGATTCTCAACGGGGACATCATCGATGGCTGGCGGCTCAAGCAGGCGCCCTACTGGCCCAAGTCCCACACCCGCTTCATTCGCCGCGTGCTCAAGATGCTCGAGAAGCGCGGCACCCAGGTGATCTACCTGCGCGGCAACCACGACGACGTGCTGGCGAAGTTCATCCCGATGCAGTTCGAGAACCTCGAGATCGTGGAGGACCACGTGCACGTGACGGCGGACGGGCGCCGTTACTTCGTGCTGCACGGGGACGTGTTCGACACCGTCACGAAGAACTTCGTCTTTCTGGCCTATCTCGGCGACTGGGGCTACCGGGCGCTCATGCGCCTCAACCGGCTCTACAACCGGTGGCGCGCCTGGCGCGGCAAGGAATACTACTCGATCTCCAAGGCGATCAAGGCGCGGGTGAAGCAGGCGGTGAGCCACGTATCCAACTACGAACTACACATCGCCGAGCTGGCGAAGAGCCGCGGCTGCGTGGGCGTGATGTGCGGGCACATCCACACCGCGGCCGACCGCATGATGGGCGAGGTGCACTACCTCAACAGCGGCGACTGGGTGGAGAGCCTGACCGCCATCGTGGAGCACCACGACGGACGGCTGGAGCTGATCGATTTCGCGGATTTCCGCCGGCGCTTCCCGATGGAAGAGGACGAAACTGGCGAGGGCGCTGAGCCGCTGCACACCGAGGCTCAGCCCCGAGGGTGAGACGCCCAGGCGACCGGAGCATCCGTGCTGAGCCGGTCCTGCGAACCGGCTTGATCGGTCCCGGAAAAGGAAGGCCAGCGCGGCCCGAAAGGTCGAAAGTCGCAGGTCGACCCAGTTGACCGCAGATCACGCAGATTAGCGCAGATGGAGGCAAAAAGCCCGGGAAGTCGGGGCTCAGAGCCGTTGCGCCCGGCTCCGCCCGCCGCGCTGCTTAACCCTTGGTTCGCGCGCGCTACCCGGGAACGCCGAGCCCCAGCTCGGCAATCATGGGCGGGACGCCCATGCCACATCGATCCCACGGGCAGGATGCCCGTGCCACGTCGAGCCCCCTACCCGAGCGCCAGCACGCGCGGTCGAGTGGCCGAGTGGCGACGACCTTCGACGTTCGCCTCTCGACGGCACCGCTCCGCTCCCGCCGGAACGGATCTTAACCGCCGGAAAGAGTCTGGATGATCTTCACCAGCGGGAGGAAGAGCGCGATGACGATGGTGCCCACCACCACGGCCATGAACACGATCATGATCGGCTCGATGATCGAGGTGATCGAGGTCACGGCATTATCCACCTCTTCGTCGTAGGTGTCGGCGATGCGGGTGAGCATCTCGGGCAGCGCGCCCGTCTCCTCGCCGACCTCCACCATCGAAGTGACCATGGTCGGGAAGATCTTCGTGGCCTCGAGGGGCTTGCCCACGCCTTCACCTTCCTTCACTCGGTCGTGCACCTTGTTGAGCGCTTGCGCGATGTGCATGTTGCCCGAGGTATCGCGGGTGATGATCAGGGCCTGCAGGATCGGCACGCCGGAGGAAAGCAGGGTGCCCAGAGTGCGGGTGAAGCGGCCGACGGCGGCCTTGAGGAAGAGCGGACCAAAGGCGGGCACGTTGATCTGGAACCAGTCCATCGCGCTTTTGCCGGGCTTGGTCTTCATCGCCATCTTGAAGGCGAAGACGATCGCGACGACGATGCCGATGGTCAGGAAGATGTGGTTCTTCATGAAGTTCGACACCGCGAGCACGAACTGGGTGAGGATCGGGAGAGGCGTGCCCTTGAGCAGGCCGGAGAAGATTTCCTCAAACTTCGGGATCACGAAGACCATCAGCGCCGAGACGATCAACACGGCGACGATCATGATGATCAGGGGGTAGGTCATGGCGGCCTTGACCTTGCCTTTGATCTTCTCGGCCTTCTCCATGAACTTCGCGAGACGGTCGAGCACGGTGCCGAGCACACCGCCCGCTTCGCCGGCCTTCACCATGTTGATGTAGAGGCGGTCGAAGACCTTGGGGTGCTGGAGCAGGCCGTCGGAGAAGGTGCCGCCGGAGCGGATGGTCTCGGCCACGGCTTCGAGCACGTATTTGAAGGCCGGGTTTTTCTCCTGGCGCCCGAGGGTCTCGAGCGAGCGAAGGATGGGCATGCCGGCGTTGACCAGCGTCGAGAGCTGACGGGTGAAAACGGCGAGGCCCTGGTTGCTGATGACTTTGCCGATCACGAGGGGGGCGCCCTTCTTCTTCGCGGGCGCGCCGGCTTGGGCGGTGAAGGGGTTCGCCGCATCGCCGCCGCCACCCTTGGCGGGGGTCTTGGCACCGAGTCGGAGGCCGCCGCCGGCGGGATTCACGGCGGTGGGCAGCAGGCCCATGGCCTTGAGGTCGAGCGCGGCTTGCTCGGCCGTGGAACTATCGATGACACCTTTCTTGTCCTTGCCGGTGGCGGACTCGATGGCGATGTAGGAGAACTTGGGCATGGGGAGGGGATGGAAATTGAAATGACCAATGACCAATGTCCAATGACCAATGATCGCCGGTC
>JAUVVA010000200.1 GCA_030604905.1 Verrucomicrobiota bacterium
CTTCGACCTGCTCAACAAGTTCGCCCAATACGGCTTCAACAAGTCGCACTCCGCCGCCTACGCCGTGGTCGCCTACCACACGGCGTATTTGAAAGCCAACTACCCGGTCCAGTTCATGGCCGCGGTCCTGACCGCCGAGCTGGGCAACGCGGAAAAAGTCTCCCACTTCATCGCCGAGTCGGAAGCCATGGGAATCACCGTGCTGGGCCCGGATGTGAACGAGTCTCGCGAGACCTTCACACCGGTCTTCCGCCGTCCGGCTCCCCCGGGAACGCCGAGCCCCAGCTCGGCCGCTAGCGACCTTGGACCTTCGACCTCCCGACCCTCGACCGAAGCCGAAGCGAATCACGGAGTAATTCGCTTCGGCTTGGCCGGCATCAAAGGCGTCGGCGAACAGGCCGGCCAAAAGATCATCGCCGAGCGCGACGCCAACGGCCCCTTCAAGGATTTCCGCGACTTCCTCCTCCGCGTGGACAGCCGCGCGCTCAACAAGCGCGTGCTCGAGTGCTTGGTCGCCACCGGTGCCTTCGACTTCTCCGGCGCCGACCGCGAGGAGCTCTACAACTCGATCGACGCCCACCTCGAGGCCCTCGCCGACCTCGTGCGCAAATACCCCGCGCTCCGCAAAAACGACGCCCCGGCCAAGCCCGTCGACACCGCGCCCAAGGCCGAGACCATCTCTTTCGACTTCGGCATCGAGCTCGACGCCCCCCAGCCCCCGCCCCCGCTCCCCCAGCTCCGCCGCGAGCTCGACGAGGCCCTCCGCCACGCCCGCCGCCCCGCCAGCCCGTCCCTGGGAACGCCGAGCCCCAGCTCGGCCTCCGCCTCCCGCGCCGCCCCCGCCGCCCCCGCCCTCGGCGACATGTTTGGCGCTCCGGCCTCACCTTCCGCCGGCGCCACCGCCACCACCCCCGCCCCGGCGGCCAACAACAAGGGCCCCACCACCCCCCTCGCCGTCCACGCCTCCACGCTCCTCCACTTCGAGACGGAGTTGCTCGGTTTCTACGTCTCCGGCCACCCGCTCGACGCCTACGCGGGTCTCGTCGAGGCGCTCGACACCTACCCGGTCAACGAACTCCTCGAGCAGGACGACCGCACCGAGTTTCGTCTCTGCGGCATCGCCGGTTCGCTCCAGAAGAAACTGGCGAAAAAGGACAACCGCCCCTGGATGGCCTTCAGCCTCCAGACGCGCTCCGCGACGATCAGCCTCAACATGTTTGCCGACGCCTTCGCGGCGCACGGCCACGCCCTCGGCGACAACGCCCTCATCTGCGTGCTCGGCACCATCATCGTCGGCCAGGAGGGCCCGCGCATCAACGTGAAGGAGGCGTATCCGCTTCAGTCCTACACGAGCGCCAACATCAAGCGCATCGGCTTCCTGCTTCACCCCGAGCACCCGCAGCTCACGGATTTCCTCCGCCAGCTCCGCACCACGCTCGACAAGCACAACGGCGACACCCGCATCGACCTTGGCTTTGTGTTCGAGAACCGCGTCACCGTGCTCAGCGAGGCGAGCAGCGCCCTCGGTTTCCGTTTTCACCCGGATGCCTACAAGGCCCTCCGGCAGCACCCCGCCGTCGCCGGCATCCAGGTGGAGACCCGCCGCCTCGAACTCAAAAACGACCGCAAGTGGGGCCCGAAGCGCGGCTGACCACGCGGCTCTGGGAGGAGCGGGCGTGCCCCCACGCCCGTCGCGGCGCCCCACCGCGCGTCCTCCCAGATACGGGCACGAGGTCGTGCCCGCTCCTCCCAACTCGCTCCCCCTCGCCTTGCCTACCCGCGCCACTCGCGCATCCTGCTCCTCCTCTCCATGGACGCCTCTGCCATCACCGATCACCTCCGCGCTGCCGAGGAAAAGCGGCTCGAGATCTATCGTGCGATGGAGCCCGCGGAGCGCCTGCGCCAAGCCCTGCGCATGAACCGCTCCATGCGCGAACTCATGGCCGCCGGCTTCCGTCAGCGCCACCCGGAGTGGACCGAGGCGCAGGTCCGCCGCGCCGTCGCCGACCAGATTCTTTATGCTCGGACCGGATGAGCGAAGATCCTCCCCGCGGCCACCTTGACTGCCCGCATCCTATAGGGAACCTATAGAACCATGCCGACGCTTTCCATCCACCTCCCTCCGGAAACCTACAAGCGCCTCAAGGCCGCGATGGGCAAAAAGCAAAAACCCTCCGCCTTCGGCCGCGCCCTGATCGAGCGCCAGCTCGATCTCCTGCCGCCCAAGGTGAGCCTCGGATCCATGAAAGGCCTGCTCGCCACCGCCCCGGGCTACGATCCTTCCGCGCCGGCCACGCCCCTCTCCGACTACGACACCGGCGACACCCGCCCCTGAAGCCCGCATGCGCTTCGTTCTCGATACGCACGCGGCCGTCTGGCTCGTGGAAGACTCGCCCTCACTGGGCAAACGCGCCCGCGCCGCGCTCGCCGATCTCGCCCCCGCGGACCTCTGCATCTCCGACGTCACGCTCAGCGAGCTGGCCCGCCTCCTCCGCACGCCCGCCCTGCGCTTCACCGGCGATCCGCTGCTCGTCCTCGAAACCTTCGCGCAACGTTTCCGCGTCCACCCCGTAAGCCCTTGGATCGCCCACCGCGCGGCCGGCTACGACTGGACGCACCGCGATCCCGCCGACCGACACATTCTCGCCACCGCCGAGTTCCTCGGCCTGCCTTTGGTGACCATCGACTCCACGATCACGCCCTTCGCCGCCAGCATCGGCGTCAAAACCCTCTGGTAAACTAGCTTCGCATGAAACCCTTCGACCTCCTCGTCATCGGCGGTGGCTCCGCCGGCTTCAACGCCGCCCGCGTCGCGGCCGACCTCGGTAAACGCGTCGCCATCGTCGACGGCGGCAAAGCACTCGGCGGCCTCTGCATCCTCAAGGGCTGCATGCCCTCCAAAACCCTGCTCCACGCCGCCGAGCTGCTCCACCACGCCAAACACTCCGCGAAGTTCGGCGTGCGCATCCCGCCCGGCGCGCGCATGGACATGAAGGCGCTCCACGCCTGGAAGAAACACGTCATCGCCGACTTCGCCTCCTACCGCGAAAAGGCGATGACCAACCCCAAGCGCTTCACCCTCTTCCGCGCCCAGGCCCGCTTCCTCGATCCGCACACCGTGCAGCTCGACGACGGCCGCAAACTCCGCGCCAAGTGCTTCCTCGTCGCCACCGGCTCGCGCGTCTCCGTGCCCAAGCTTATACCCGGCCTCGCCACCACGCCGCACTGGACCAGCGACGAGGTGCTCGACCTCGATTTCCTGCCCAAGTCCGTGATCGTGCTCGGCGGCGGCATCGTTGCCTGCGAGCTCGCCCAGTTCCTCTCCCGCGTCGGCTCCAAGGTGACGCTCATCCAGCGCAGCAAAAACATCCTGCGCGACCACTCGCCCGCCGCCTCAGAGGTCGTGCAACAAGCCTTCCGCGACGAGGGCATCGACCTCCACACCGACACCAAGATCAGCTCCGTCCGCTCGCTCGGCGCCGGCAAGGGCGTCGAGGTGGTCTTTTCCTCCGCGGGCAAACCCACGGTCCGCCGCGCCGCCCACCTCTTCAACGCCCTCGGCCGCGAGCCCAACATCGACGCGCTCGACCTCGCCAAGGCCGGCGTGGCGACCGACAAAACCGGCCGCGTCAAAGTGAACCGCTGGCAGCAGACCACCACGCCCCACATCTACGCCGGTGGCGACGTCTGCGGCCCGCACGACATCGTCCACCTCGCCGTCGCGCAGGGGGAACTCGCCGCCCGCCACGCCTTCGGCGTATCCGAAAAACAGCTACGCCCGGTCGCGAAGATCCCCCTGCTCAACGTCGTCTTCACCGACCCGCCGCTCGCCACCATCGGCGCGCTGGAGTCGGAGCTCGTCGCCGCGAAAAAGCCCCACCTCGTGGCCAGCTATCCTTTCAACGACCACGGCAAGTCCATCCTGATGGACCAGGTCCGCGGTTACGTGAAGGTCATCGCCGAGCCGAAACGCGGCCGCATCCTCGGCGCCGAGATCGTCGGTCCGCAGGCGGGCGAGCTGATCCACTGCTTCAGCGGTCCGATCAGCCTGGGCGCGACGGTGCACGACCTGCTCCGCGCGCCTTGGTATCACCCCACGCTCGCGGAGATCCTCACCTACCCGCTCGAAGAGATCGCGGAGAAAATCGCCACGTAGCTTCGCTCGCCCCGAGCTCGCCGGGCGGGCTCCGCCGCATAACCCGGCAGTCGACGCCATCGCCCGCCCGCATCCGCTGCCGCGAAGCGCGCCGAGCCGACCGCGCGAGCCCGGCAGGCAAGGCGACGACACAAAAAAGCCGCTCCGGAAATGGAGCGGCTTTCTTGGCTGAATGATCCCGACTTAGACCGGCGTCGGTGCGGGGGCGCCGCCCAGCGGAGGCTCGGGCTCCGGGCGAGGAGCGATCACACCGTCCGGCTTGGTCGGAGGCTGCGGGATCGGGGGCGGCTCGGGCGGGCGGATCGGGCTGCGGATTTCGCCGAACTCGAGGATCTCGTTCACGTGCTTGCCGTCGATGGTCTCGTATTCGAGGAGCGCGGCGGCGATCTTGTCGAGGGCCTCGCGGTGGGCGAGGAGGATCTCCTTGGCGCGGTTGTATTGCTCGTCGACGAGCTTCTTCACCTCGGCGTCGATCACGCGCGAGGTCTCTTCGCTGTGCTGCTGGGAGCGGGTGATCTCGCGGCCGAGGAACACGGTGTCCTCGTTTTGGCCGAAGGCGATGGGGCCGAGGATGCTCATGCCCCAGTCGCAGACCATATGGCGGGCGAGCTTGGAGGCTTGGCGAATGTCGCCGGAGGCGCCGGAGGTGATGTCGCCGAGCACGATATCCTCGGCGATGCGGCCGCCGAAGAGCGTGGCGAGCTGGTTGAGCATGCGGCGCTTGGCGTAGTTGTAGGTGTCCTTGGCCGGGATATACATCGTGCTGCCGAGGGAGCGGCCGCGCGGGATGATGGTCACCTTGTGGACGGGCATGGTGTCGTCCTTGATGACGGCGGAGACGAGGGCGTGGCCGGCCTCGTGGACGGCGACGATCTTACGATCCTCGGCATCCATGCCCTTGCTGCGCTCGAGGCCGAAGAGGACCTTGTTGCGGGCGTCGTCCACGTCCTGCGCGTCGACGCGCTTCTTGCCGCGACGGGCGGCGAGGAGGGCGGACTCGTTGAGGAGGTTGGCGAGCTCGGCGCCGGAGAGGCCGGGCGTGCCGCGGGCCACGACGTTGAGGTCCACGTCGTCGGCGAGCTGGATCTTGCGGGCGTGGACCTTGAGGATCTGC
>JAUVVA010000222.1 GCA_030604905.1 Verrucomicrobiota bacterium
CCTCGGTGCCGCCGGCGATCATCACGTCGGCGTCGCCGCGGCGGATCATGTGCATGGACTCGCCGAGGGCGTGGGTGCCGGTGGCGCAGGCGGAGACGACGCCGAAATTCGGGCCGCGGGCGCCGAGCTCGATAGCGACGATGCCGGAGCAGATGTTGCCGATGAGGGCGGGGATGGTGAAGGGGGAAACCTTGCGCGGGCCCTGCTCGTGGAGTTTACGGCACTGGGTCTCGTAGGTGAGCATGCCGCCGATGCCGGAGCCGATGACGACGCCGACGCGGTCGGGGTCCTCGGTGGCCATGTCGAGGCCGGAGTCGGCCCAGGCCTGCTTGGCGGCGCAGTAACCGAAGTGGGTGTAGCGGTCGTTGCGACGCGCCTCCTTGGGGTCCATGTGCTCCTCGACGTTCCAGCCTTTGACCTCGGCGCCGACCTGGGTGGCGAAGGGCGCGGGGTCAAACTGGGCGACGCGGTCGATGCCGTTTTTGCCCGCCACGAGGCTGGCCCAGAAAGTGTCGGCGGTGTGGCCGAGGCCGTGGATGGCGCCGAGGCCGGTGATGACGACGCGTTGGGAGTCAGGGAGGTGCGACATGGCGGGACGTAAAGGAGAGGAGTGAAGGGACGCGGAGGCGCAGGGCAAGGGTTTGGAGCGGGGCGTAGGCGGGAGGGGTGTGACCGGAAGCTTTGGCAGCCGGGTTGATAGCGGCGGGGGCGTTTCCGCCGAGAGACCTAAAGCGCAGCGGCCCGCCGCCCCCGCGCCCGCGCCCGCGGGGCTCGGAGCGCAGGGGCACGAGGGCGTGCCCGCTCCTTGGAAAACAAAACGCCCGCTCCGGCGAGGGAGCGGGCGCGGAAACTGTGGCCTTGAAGGGGGGAAGCGCGTGAGCCGCGCGGGGCCGCTTAGGCGGCGCCGGACTTGGCCTTGATGTAGTCGACCACCTGGCCGACGGTCTTGAGCTTCTCGGCGTCGGCCTCGGGGATCTCGCCCTTGATCTCGTCCTTGAACTCTTCCTCGAAGGCCATGATCAGCTCGACGGTGTCGAGGGAGTCGGCGCCAAGGTCGTCCAGGAAGGACGCGGTGGGCGTGATCTGCTCTTCGTTAACATTGAGTTGGTTAACGATGATCTCTTTGACGCGCTGTTCGATGGTTTTTTGGTCGGCCATGTGTGTGGGAAATCTAAGGGGAGGAACAGGCTCACATCGCCATGCCACCGTCAACGGCAAAAACCTGCCCGGTGACGTAGCTGGCTTCGTCGGACGCGAGGAAAGCGACCGCGTGGGCGATCTCGGCGGCCTCGCCGAAACGCAGCATCGGGATGAGGGCGGTGGCGCCCTTCTGCACTTCCTCGGAGAGCTCGGCGGTCATGTCGGTCTTGATGAAGCCGGGGGCGACGACGTTCACCGTGACGCCGCGCTTGGCGAACTCCTTCGCGGTGGCCTTGGTGAAGCCGATCATGCCGGCCTTGGCCGCGGCGTAGTTGGCCTGGCCGGCGTTGCCCATGATGCCGGTGACCGAGGAGATGTTGACGATGCGGCCGAAACGATTGCGACACATGGGCCAGCCGATGGCCTTGGTCCAGTGGAAGCAGCTGGTGAGGTTGGTCTGGATGACGTCGTTCCAATCGACGTCGCTCATGCGGGCGAGGAGGCCGTCGCGGGTGATGCCGGCGTTGTTCACGAGGATGTCGATCTTCGGGAATTCCTTGAGGATAGCCTCGGAGGCGGCCTGCACGGCCGCGCCGTCGGCGACATCCACGGCGAAGGCCTTGGCCTTGCCGCCGGCGGCGACGATGGCGTCGGCCACGGCGCCGCAGGAGGAGGCGGACTTGGACACGCAGATGACGGTGACGCCCTTGGCGGCGAGGGTCTCGGCGATGGCTTTGCCGATGCTGCGTCCGGCGCCGGTGACGAGGGCGGTTCTGTTGTTAAAGGTCATGGGTAGTTATGATTTATGATGGATGATTTATGATTTGAGAGCGGCGAACGACGGAGGCCGGAGCGGGGACGGGGCGACGGGCGCGAGGGCCTTTTCCCCGATCATCAATCTCAAGTCATGAATCATAAATGGCGCGCGGCTCGGCGCGCGCCCGGCGCTCAGTAGACGTCGCGCTGGTAGCGTTTGTCCTTCTTCATCTGCTTCACGTATTCCTGGGCCTGCTCGATCGTCATGCCGCCTTGCTCGGCGATGATATCGTGGAGGGCTTGGTCGACGTCCTTGGCCATGCGCTTGGCGTCGCCGCAGACGTAGAAGCCGGCGCCGCCCTTGATCCAAGACCAGAGCTCGGCGGCCTTGGCGCGCATCTTGTCCTGCACGTAGACCTTCACGCCCTGATCGCGCGACCAGGCGAGGTCGAGGTGGGTGAGCACGCCGTCGGCAACATACTTCTCCCACTCCTCCTGGTAGAGGTAATCGGTGGCGTGCTTCTGGTCGCCGAAGAAGAGCCAGTTACGGCCGGTGGCGCCGCTGGCGACGCGGTCCTGCACAAAGGCGCGGAAGGGGGCGATGCCGGTGCCGGGGCCGACCATGATGCAGTCGACGGCGCCGTCGGCGGGGGGGCCGAAGTGCGAGTTGGAGACGAAGACGGGCGTGGGGGTCTCGTTGAGCAGCACGCGGTCGGCGAGGAAGGTGGAGCACACGCCGTGACGCTCGCGGTGGTTGGTCGTGTAGCGCACGACGGCGACGGTGAGGTGGATCTCCTGCGGATACACCTTCGAGGAGGAGGCGATCGAGTAGAGGCGCGGCATGAGCTTGCGCATCAGGTCCACGAGTTCCTGCGGGGTCGGGCGGGCGGAGGGGAACTCGCTGAGGAGGTCGATGTATTCGCGCTCGTCGAGGAAGCCGGTGAGCTTGTCCTTGTTCTCGGGCTTGAGGAGTTCCTCGAGCTTGGCCTTTTCGCCGACGTCGGTGGCCTTGGCGGCGAGGAGCTGGACGAGCTTCGCGGTGGGGCCGGCGAGGGCGAGGCGATGGGTGAGGGCTTCGCGCAGGGTGATGGGCGCGGCGAGCTTGAGCATGGCGGGCGAGACGAGCTCGTCGCCGGTGGCGTGGAGGCGGTCGATGATCTCGCCGACCTCGGAGGCGCGGTTGGTGGGGAACACGCCGAGGGAGTCGCCGGCCTTGTAGGTCAGATCGCTGCCCTGGAGGGAGACGACGAAGTGGCGGGTTTCCTTGGCGGAGCCGGGCTTGTTGAGGAGGCGGTTCTCGGTGACGCGAGCCGGGAACGGATTCTCTTTGCTGTATTGGGAGGCGGCGGCGGGAGCGGACATAAAGGCAAAGCCGTCTCGCATCCGGCGCAGACGCGCAAGCCCGGACTTTTGCCGGGCCGGCGGGATTTGGCAGAGCGGAAAGGACGGGAGGGTTTGGCGCGGGGCGAAGGGGGCGTGGAGACGAGTGGGGCGGCATTCGCAATGCGAACGCCCTACGGACGGGGCCAAAGCAAAAAGCCGGCGCACCTTGCGGGTGCGCCGGCCTTGAGGATTGGGCGTAGCGGAAGCGCGGAGCGCTTTCGCCGCGCGGCGAGCGGCGGACTTAGTAGTCCATGCCGCCCATGCCGCCGCCGTGGCCGCCGCCGGCGGGAGCGGCGGGCTTGTCCTTCTCGGGGGCGTCGGTGATGATCGCCTCGGTGGTGAGGAGCAGGCCCGCGATCGACG
>JAUVVA010000055.1 GCA_030604905.1 Verrucomicrobiota bacterium
GCTGGCCGACTACGAACTGCGCGGCTGGCCGGGCTGGCACCACCATGTCGCCTTGGTCTGCCTCGCCCAGCTCTTCACCGTGATCGAGCGCCGGCTCGCCAAGGACGCACGCCCGTTGCTCTCGGTGCGCGACATCACCGAACTGCTCGAGATCTACCTGCCCCGCCGCCCCAGGACCGAAGAGGAAGTCCTGCGCAGAATCGCACGGCGACACCGCGCACGCGCTCAAGACATCCGGCGCCACCGAAAACCCCGCGGCCACAGGGTAAAGTCTATTTTAACAAAGTAGAAATAGGGGCTGGGTCAGACGCCGAGCTTGGCGACGGCTTGCTCCAGGGCGTCGAGGCGCGAGGCGGCGAAGGCGAGGCCCTGGCGCTGGGTTTCCTCGAGGCGTTGCAGGCGGCGGCGGATGTCGTCGGAGCCGGTGCAGACGAGCACGTCGACGCCGGCGGCGCGGGCATCGCGCACCACGTTTTCGAGGGCGAGGGCGACGGTGGTGGAGAGCAGCGGGACGTCGCTCAGGTCGAGGATGAGCACCTTGGCGTCCTCGAGGGCGCGGTTCTGCTGCGAGATGGCGTTGGCCACGCCGAAGATCATCGGGCCGCTGAGGTGGAGGAGGAGGATCTTGCCGCCGCCGGCGTCGAAGAGGCGGCGCTCGGCCTCGGGCAGGGGGAAGTCCATGCCGGAGGTGTCGATGAGCTTCACCTTGCTGGATTGCAGGCGGGTGAGGCGCTCGATCGTGAGCACGTTGGCGATGAAGACGCCGACGCCGACGGCGGCGATGAGATCGACGAAGACGGTTAGGGCCATCACGCCATACATGATGAAGGCGGCGCTTCTGGAGACGACGTGGGCGCGTTTGAGGAAGCTCCAGTCGAGGATGTCGTAGCCGACCTTGAAGGCGATGGCGGCCAGCACGGCCATGGGCACGCTTTCGAGGAGGGGGGCGAGGGCGAGGATGATGGCGACCAGGATGAGGGCGCGCAGGATGGCCGCGACGGGCGAGCGTGCGCCGACCTGGATGTTGACCACGGTGCCCATGGTGGCGCCGGCGCCGGGCAGGCCGCCGAAGCAGGCGGTGGCCATGTTGGCGATGCCTTGGCCCACGAGCTCGCGGTTGGAGTTGTGCTGCTTGCGCGTGAGGCTGTCGGCGATCATCGCGGTGAGCAGGGTGTCGATGCAGCCGAGCAGGCCGAGGATCATGCCCTCGATGAGGATCAGGCTGAGCTGCGCGGGGGTGAAGAACGGGATGCGAAACTCGGGCAGGCCCATCGGAATCTCGCCCACGCGGCGCAGGTCGACGCCGCCGAGCAGGGTGAGGCTGATGAGCGTGCCGGCGGCGAGGGCGATGAGGTGGGGCGGGCATTTGCGCCGCCAGGCGCGGGGCATGCCGAAGAGGATGGCGAGGGCGGAGCCGGCGAGGAGCAGTTCGTGCCAGCGGATCTTGCCCAGGGCCTCGGGCAGGCTGCTCAGCGCCACCATGGCGCCGCCCTGCGGGGTGGGCAGACCGATGAGCGGGTAGATTTGCAGGAGGAGCAGGAGTGCACCGATGCCCGACATGAAGCCGGAGATCACGCTGTAGGGCATGAGCGTCACGTAGCGGCCGAGCTTGGCGAGGCCGAGGGCCACCTGGGTGAGGCCGGCGACGAAGACGACGGCGAAAGCCATCGCGAGGCCGTTCTCGGGGTTGGCGGCGATGAGCGTCATGATGACGGCGGTCATCACGACGGTCATGGGGCCGGTGGGCTCCGAGATGAGGGTGCGCGAGCCGCCAAAGATGGCGGCGAAGAGGCCGACGATGGCCGCGCCGTAGAGACCGGCCTGGGCGCCGGCGCCGGAGGCGACGCCGAAGGCGAGGGCCATGGGGAGCGAGACCACCGCGGTGGTCATGCCGCCGAAGAGGTCGGCCTTGAAATTAAAATCCCGGAACCGCTCGGTATCGAGCAACCTGTCGAACGTGGATTGCGCCCGCTGGGTGTCCTTGGTCATGCGGGGGTCAGAACGAGGCCGTCGGCTCAGGCACCGGCAAGACAAAAACCGGAAAATATACGAAATCGGAGTCGCGAAATCGCGAGCGAGAGCGTTATGGTTCAGCTGGTTGCGCGAGTGGTTGGCGCGGGTCGGGCGCTGGAGCGTCGGATCAGCAGCGTGCCGAGGGCGATCAGGAGGACTCCCGAGGCGAGAAAAAGGAGGTCAAAGAGCAGTTGTTGCGGGTGTCCGGGGCGCACGTGGTGGAGGCCGAGGAGCTGGTGGTTGATGAGGCCTTCGACTAGGTTGAAGGCGCCCCAGCCGGCGAGCATCGCCCCGCCGAGGACGCGGCCCGACCAAGGGGAATCGGCGCGCCGGGTGGCGGCGGCGCGGAAGAGCAGGGCGACGCCGCAGAGCGTGAGCGACCAGGTGCCGAGGTGGAAGAAGCCGTCCTGGCGGTTCTGGAGCGTGAGCATTTCGACCGAGGTCGGCTGGCAGGTCTCGGTGGTGCAGATCAGGTGGTGCCAGCCGAGGATCTGGTGCAGCACGATGCCGTCGGCGAAGCCGCCGAGCCCGAGTCCGAGCACAAGTCCGGCTTTGGTGAGGGGGGAGAGCGCGGCCACGGGAGCCAAGTTTAGCGCGATGGCGTGGCGATCACCATGGGGCGCTTTGCGGAGCGCGAAGCGGAGATGGCCGAGCCGGGCGCAAGGGCCCCACCGAAAGGTGCCGCCAGATCGCCGCGATGCGACCCGGGCAACGGAAGGATCTCGGTTCAGAGCTTGTCGAGGTCGACGAGGATCTCGCGCGGACTGGAGCCGTTCTCCGGGCCCACGACGCCGCGCTCCTCCATGAGGTCCATGATGCGCGCGGCGCGGTTGTAGCCGATGCGCAGGCGGCGCTGGAGCGTGGAGGTCGAGGCGCGCTTGGTCGCGCGCAGCACACCCATCGCCTTGGTGTAGAGCTTCTCGTCGTCGGCGCCCTCGCCGTCGATCTCCTCCTCGTCGTTCTCCACGTTGGCGGCGGCGTCGTCGTCGATCTGGTTTTGCACGTTCTCCGCGTATTTGGGCGGGCCGTTGCGCTTGAGGAACTCGACGAAGTCGGCGACCTCCTCGTCCGAGACGAAGGCGCCCTGCGCGCGCACGAGGCGCGAGCTGCCGGGGGGAGAGAACAGCATGTCGCCGCGGCCGATGAGGGTGTCGGCTCCTTTGCCGTCGAGGATCGTGCGCGAGTCGACCTGCGAGGCCACCTGGAAGGCGATGCGCGAGGGGAGGTTGGCCTTGATGACGCCGGTGATGACGTTCACGGACGGGCGCTGCGTGGCGATGATGAGGTGGATGCCGGCGGCGCGCGCGAGCTGCGCGAGGCGGGCGATGGAGGTCTCGATCTCGGCGGGCGCGACCATCATGAGGTCGGCGAGCTCGTCGATGATCGCGACGATGTAGGGCAGGCGCTGCGGCAGCGAGGCGAGCTCCTCGTCGGAGGCGGCGGGCACGATGCCATCGAGGCTGGGCTGCTCGCCGCCCGCGGTGGCGCCCGCGGCGCCCGCGGCGGGCTTCTTGCGGGTGTTGAAGCCGGCGATGTTGCGCACGCCGACCTTGGCGAAGATCTGGTAGCGCATCTCCATCTCGCCGAGCAGCCACTTGCGCGCGGAGGGCACCTTCTTCGGCTCGGTGACCACCGGGATGAGCATGTGCGGGAGGGTGTTGAACACCTTCAGCTCGACGACCTTGGGGTCGACCATGAGCAGGCGCAGGTCCTTCGGGCTCTTGCGGTAGACGATGGAGGCGATGATGGAGTTGATGCAGACCGATTTGCCCGAGCCGGTGGCGCCGGCGATGAGCAGGTGGGGCATCTTGGCGAGGTCGGAGATGAGGGGCTTGCCCGAGACGTCCTTGCCGAGGGCGATGGGAATCTCGGCCTTGGCGCCGACCCAGTCCTCGCTCTCGAGGATCTCGCGCATGCCGACGGGCGTGGGGTGGCGGTTGGGGATCTCGACGCCGACCGCGGCCTTGCCGGGGATGGGGGCGAGGATGCGCACCGACTGGGCGCGCATGCCGAGGGCGATGTTTTTGTCGAGGCCGGCGATCTTCTCCACGCGCACGCCGGGGGCGGGAACGACTTCGTAGCAGGTGATGACGGGGCCGACGTGGATCTCGCCGGGCGTCACGGTGACGCCGAACTCGCCGAGGATGCGCACGAGGTCCTCCATGTTGCGCAGGTGTTCCTGGTCGGAGTCCTCGGAGGAGGGCTTCACCTGCTCCTTGAGCAGATCGAGCGTGGGGAACTGGTAGTCGGGCTCGGCGGCGGGGACGACGGCGGCGGCCTTGGCCTTCTTGGTCTCCTCGGGCTTGACGATGGCGATGGGGCCGCCGGCGGCGGGCGAGGGCGCGCCGCTGAGCGGCTCGGAGCGGGCGGCGCTGGCCGCGGGGGCGCCGGCGCGCACGATCTTCGCGTCGGGGAAGGGCGAGCGCGAAGGCGTGCTGTTGGGCTGGACGGCCTGGCTGATCACGGGCGCGCCCTTGTCGAGCGGGGCGCTGGCGGCGGCCTTGGCGGGGGGCGCTTCCTCGGCGGCGGGATCGACGGGCTTGGCGAAGGGCGAGCGCGAGGCGGGGCGGTTGGGGTCGCGCGTCATCTCGAGTTTCTTCGAGGCGGGCGGGGGCGGCGCGACGGTGAGCTTGGCGGCCTCGGCCTTGCGCTTCTGCTCGGCGGCGCGCAGCTCGGCGCGCAGGCGCGCCTCCTCGGCCTTGAGCTCGCGACGCTGGGCGCGCCACTCCTGGAAGGCGTGGATGGCGCGCTCGAACTCCGCGCCGATATCGCTCGTGAGCACGAAGATCAGGCTGAGCACGTAGAAGAGGCCGAGCACGACGGCGCTGCCAAAGCCGCCCAGCAGCTCGTGCAGGAATTTGTCATAGAGAAGCGTGCCGAAAAAGCCTCCAAGCCCGTTGATGAAATAGTTCGGGTTGAAGCCTCCGGTAAGATCCGCGATGCCCTCGCTGGCCATCGCGGCGAGGCCGGCGCCGGTGAACAGGCACACGCCCATGCCGATGATGCGGGTGACGGCCAGCTGGCGCACGTTGCGCACCGCGATGTAGGCCATCCAGAAGAGGAAGCCCGGGATGAGCCAAGCCGCTATGCCGAACCAAGATAGGAAAAGGAAGCTGCCGTAGACGCCGACCAGGCCGACCGCGTTGCTCTCGGTCGGGTTGGTGGTCAGTTGCGAGTTCTGCGCGGGCGAGTAGTCCGCGAAGGCGACGGCGATCAAGAGCGCCAGCAAGAAGCAGATAACCGCGGTCAGCCAACGCGGGCGGTGGCGTGGTGGCTGGAAGGAGGGCCCTTGGTTTGGGTTTGAACTCGCGGCTTTGGGCATGTGGCGTGGCGGGCTGAAAGGTTGGCCCGTTTTTACACTTCTGAGCATCCGGACCATCGGTCAAAGGCATTTCCGTCCTCTACGTTTTTCACACCCGCCGAACTTTCCTCGCTCCACCCCTTTTTCGCATGCACGAACTCCTTCGCTTCGAACCTCTCTATCAAGAACGCGTCTGGGGCGGCCGCGCCCTGGAGTCGGCGCTGGGCCGCAGCCTGCCGGGCAAGAGCCCGATCGGCGAGGCGTGGGAGATCGTCGACCGCCCGGAGGCGCAGTCGCTCGTCAAGGGCGGCCGTCACGCCGGCAAGACCCTGCGTCAGTTGATCGAGGCGCACGCGGCCGACCTGATGGGCCCGGGCTGGGACAAGAAGCGGCCCTTCCCGATCCTGGTGAAGTGGCTGGATTGCCGCGAGCGCCTGAGCCTGCAGGTGCATCCGCCGGCGGCGATCGCGCCGCAGCTCAAGGGCGAGCCCAAGACCGAGACCTGGTATATCGCGGACACGCAGCCCGGCGCGGGTCTGTTGGTGGGATTGAAAAAGGGCGTCACGCGGGAGCAGTTTGAGCAGGCGCTCAAGAGCAACACGCTCGAGCCGCTCGTGCACCGCTTCGCCGTGGCCGAGGGCGACAGCATCCTTGTGCGCAGCGGGCAGATCCACGCGATCGACGCGGGCAACCTTATCCTCGAGATCCAGCAAAACTCCGACACCACCTACCGCGTCTACGACTGGGGCCGGGTGGGCCTCGACGGCAAACCGCGCCAGCTGCACGTCAAGGAGTCGCTCGCCTCGATCAAGTGGGACGACTTCGAGCCCGCGCCGGTGCGCGCCGCGCCGACCTCGGGCGTGATCGCCGACTGCGACGAATTCACCATCCGCCGCGTCGTGCTCGACAAGGGCGAGACGCTCCACCTCGAGGCCGGCGAGCAGCCGCGCATCCTCTCGGTGGTGACGGGCGAGCTGCATGGCCCGGGCAAACAGGTGCTGGGGCGCGGCGACAATGCGGTGCTGCCCTATGCGGGTGAGTTTAACTTCAAGGCCGACGCCGTGTCGCTGGTGCTGCTCACGGAGAACTTTTCGGGGCAGGCGAAGAAGTGAGGCGGGGCGACGGCATGCGCTCAGCGACACTCAGGTGTAGCGTTGGCCGTCCCGCCCGAGCCTCCTCCTATCCCGTGGGCGAGACGCCCGGGCCACTTCTGCTCCGCCTTCGCCGCCGCGGCGGCATCGCGGGCTGGGCGCTGGGGGCGCTGGTGTTCTGCGTCGCGTTCGGGGTCCTCGCGTGGATGTTGTTGCTGCCGGGCGTGGCGCAGGCGCGCTTCGCCACCGCGACCGGCGGGGCCGAGCTGCGGGTGCGCGGGCTGATGGGAGATCCCTTCGCCGGACGCGCGACCGTGACGGGCTGGACCCTGCGCGCCTCGGCCGAGCCGGACGCGCGGGTGCTGGCCCGCGGCGGCGCCTCCGAAGTGGTGTCGAGCGATTGGCGCGTCGCCCTCGGCGCGACGCCGGCGGGCGGCGTGGTGACGATCGACAGCCTCACGCTGCGCGCCACGGAGATCGTGCTCGCGCCGGATGCGCAGGGGCGCTGGCCGCTGCTCGCGCTCGGCGCCTCGGCGGGCCTGCCTTACGAACGTGGGGGCAAGGTCGGCGACGGTCCGCGCGTGCGCGTGCGCCACCTGCGCCTGGCGGTCGACACGGTGGTGGTGCGCGACGCGACGAGCGGGCGCGACACGCCGGTGCGGGTGGATTGGCGCGGAGAGTTTCGCGATCTTGATCACTCGCGCCCGGTGGTGGCGGCCCTGCTCGCCGCCGCGGCGGGCGCGGGCGGCGGAGGCAGGTAAGCCCCATCGCGGTCATCCTTTCGGTGAGAGATGGAGCGTTCCGCGAAACGAGCCGGGGCGCGGTGGGAGTGATTTTCAGTCTACGTGTAGATCACCGAGGTCCTTGAGGACTTTCCCCCTGAATCCTTTGGTTCGGCTCAGAGGTGCAGCTTGTCTCCTTAACAACGACAGGCCCGCCCTTCCTTATCATGACCCCCATCACCTCCCGCCTCCCCAGCTCCAGCGGGCGCACGTTGCGCACCCCTGTTCTCTTCGGTCTCGGACTTGCCGCCCTTGCCACCGCCGCCCACGGACAAACTTTTTTCGTGGATACCTTCTCTTCCGGATTCTCCGGCTACAACACGCCGTCTGGCCGTAGCAGCTTCACCCATACCAGCGCCGCCGGCGTGGGTGGATCGAGCGGCGCCGTGACGCCCTCCAATATCTCCGCTGCGATCAACTCCACGACGATCGGCTCCTTCAATTCCAATGGGGGCGCCATAACCACATCGGTCTATTTCCGCACTCACGGCGAACTCACCACCGACGGCACCGCACTCAACCTCGCCAGCCTCGGTGTGGGAGATAGCAGCACCGTGCTTTTCGCCACCGGCACCAACTTCAGCGTGGACGTCCGGCACACCGGCTCGGGCAACAACAGCCTCCGCCTGCGCCAAAACGACAGCGGCACCGGCCAGGTGCTCAGTTCCTCGTTCTCCCTCGCCATCAATACTTGGTATGAGCTGAGTTTCACCATCACTCACACCAGCGGGACCAGCTACTCGCTTGAGGCCAGTCTGTTCAACTGGGGCGGGGACGGTCTCACCGGTGGCACGCAGGTTAACAACGCCTCCATCACCACCACCTTCACCAGCAGCATCGGCACGGGCACCAACCTCTTCGCCGGCTTCCTCGCCCGCAACGACAACGACAATACGCGTAACGTCGCCCTCGTGGACAACTTCCAGGTCGGCGTGATCCCCGAGCCCTCGTCCGCGGCCGCGCTCGCCGGCCTCGCCGTTCTCGGCGGAGCCGCCCTGCGTCGTCGCCGCCGCTGAGTCCGCCGCTCCGCGCGGCCGCTCGCGCGCCTTCATCGCTCCTTCCCCCGGGCGCCGCCGTCCTCCGACGCCGGCGCCTTTTTGTTCCCTATTTTTCCCGCGCTCCGCCCCCTCGCCCTCTCCTCCGTCATGCGCCTCCGCCCCGTCCTTGCCCTCGCCGCCACGTGTGCTCTCGCGCCTCTTGCCGGCTCCGCCGCCACCTTCACCAGCCGCATCGGCGACAGCCCGCGCTCCGCCGACGCGTGGATCAGCAGCGGCATCGAGGCCGCGCAGAATTTCGGCGCGGAAAACCGCCTCCGCGTGCGGCACCACACCGACACCACCAACATCCGCCATCGCAAGAGCTACCTGCGCTTCTGTTTGCAGGATCTGCCCTTCCCCGCGGGCGAGATCACCGACGCCCGCCTCGAACTCGCGCTCATCACCGCCCAGCCAGGCACCTACCGCGTCTGGGCGATTCGCGACGGCTTCTCCGGCGACGTCGCCGGCGCCTGGACCGCCACCGGTCTCACCTGGAACAACGCCCCGCACAACGACACCGCCTCCGGCACCGCCCTCGACCCCGCCGGCGCCGAGTTGCTCGGCACCTTCGTCGTCACGTCCGGCGCCGCCACGGCCTCCTTCCGAGCCTCCCAATCCCCCGCGCTGCTCCAGGCCCTGCGTGCCGACACCAATGGACTGGTCACCCTCGTGCTCACGCAGCAGGACGGCGGTTTCACCAGCGTAGAGTTCGCCTCCTCCCGCCACTCCATGCTCGCCCGACCCGCGTTGATCGTATCCAACGAAGCACTACCTCCGCCGCCCCCGCCGCCGCTCCCGCCCGCGCTCAGCGGCCTGCGCCCGCACCCCCGCCTGCTCTGGGACGCCGCCGGCGAGGCCGCCACCCGCGCGCTCCTCGCGAGCGATCCCTTGCTGCCGCAGGTCCTCGAGGTCGTGGTCGCCGAGGCCGAGGCGGCCCTCTCCGAGCCGGTGATCCAGTATCGTTTTGATGATCCGAACTCCTCCGAGCGTCGGCTCAAGGACGAGCGTCGGGCCTCGATGTATCGGATTTTTAACCTCGGCGTCGCCTGGCGGCTCACCGGCGACGCCCGCTTCGCCGACCGAGCCAAGGCCGACCTCCTCGCCGCCGCCGCCTTCCCCGACTGGGCGCCAGACCACTTCCTCAACGTCGGCGAACTCTCCCTTCTCATGGCCGTGGGCTACGACTGGTTCCACGCCGCGATGAGCGAGAGCGAGCGCGCCGCGGTGCGCCAGGGGCTGGTGAGCCACGGGCTCAACCCCGGCCACGCCGCCTACCAGCGACGCGACTGGTGGCTCTCCGCGCAGAGCAACTGGAACCAGGTCTGCAACGGCGGCCTGCTCCTCGGAGCCCTCGCCGTGGCCGAGCACCACCCCGAGCTCGCCGCTTCCATCGTCAACTCCGCCGTCGCCTCGCTGCCCGCCGCCATGCAGGCCTTCCTCCCCGACGGGGCCTGGCAGGAGGGCCCCACCTACTGGGCCTATGGCACCACCTACAACGCCCTCGCCATCGCCGCGCTCCACACCGCGCTCGGTCACGCCCATGGCCTCGACTCCGGCCCCGCCTACGCCGCGCTTGGCAAGTCCGGCGCCTACCACATCCAGACCGTCGGGCCGACCAACCACTACTTCAACTACGGCGACTCCAAATCCATCGCCTACTTCTCGCCCGTGCTCTTCTGGCTCTCGCACGCCTTCAACCAGCCCGTCTACGCCTGGTTCGAGCGCCAGCTCGTCGAGGGCGATCTTCCGCGCATGCGCTCCGGGCAGCTCATGCAGGACGACAGCCTCGACCGCTTCCTCGGCCTGCTCGTCGTGTGGTTCAATCCGGCGGGGCAACAGGTCACCTACGACGACCTCCCGCTCGACCAGCTCTTCACCGGCAGCACCTCGCTCGCCGCCATGCGCGGTTCCTGGGGCGGGCGCGATTCGCTCTATCTCGCCTTCAAGGGCGGGTGGAACCGCGCCGAGCACGGCCACATGGACCTCGGCTCCTTCGTCCTCGACGCCCTCGGCGAACGCTGGGCGATCGATCTCGGCACCGACAGCTACGAGTTGCCCGGCTACTTCGATTTCAACGGCGGGCGATGGCAATACTACCGGTTGAACAACCTCGGCCACAACACCCTCGCGATCAACAACGCCCTTCAGGTCAACACCGCCTCGGCCGCCATCACCGGCTTCCACTCCACGCCCGCGCTCGCCCACGCCACCGTCAACCTCGACGCCGCCTACGCCGGGCAGGCCTCGTCCGTGCGCCGCGGTTTCGCGCTGCTCGACCGCTCGCGCGTGCTGATCGAGGATCGCTTCACGGGCGTGCCCGCCGGCCGCGTGCTACGCTGGGCGATGCACACCCGCGCCTCGGTCACGGTGAACGGCGGCGCCGCGCGGCTCACCCAGAACGGCAAACAACTCGAAGCGCAAATCTTGCATCCGGCCGGAGCGAGCTTCGTCGCCGAGCCCGCCACGCCGAGCGGCCCCGGTGGGCAAAACCCCAACCTCGGCGTCACCCGCCTCCTGGTGCGCCATACCACTGTCAGCGCCGACGAGCGCATTGTCGTGCTGCTCACGCCGCTTTCCGCCGAGACCCGCGGTCTGCCCTGGCCCGGCTTTCGGCCGCTCACCCCCGCCGCCGCGCCCACCGTGCCGGATTACGGCGCGTGGAGCCGTTTCCATCTGCCTTTCGGCTCGGCGGCCGAGCGTGCTCCGGGTGCCGACCCGGCCGGCGTGGGCACGCCCAACCTGCTGGCCTTTGCGCTCGGCGTAAACCCGGGGGAGCGGGCTCCGGTGACGACCCACGCGAGCGAGGGTTGGCTGAGCCTGGCGTTCCAGCGTGTGCGGGCCGACCTCGACTACCTCGTCGAGACGTCCACGGATCTTTCCGGCTGGTCGCCGCTCGCGCTCAATCCCGGCGTGGTGGGCGAGGAGACAAGCGTCTCGGTGCCGCTGACGCCCGACGAGCCGCGGCGATTCCTGCGGCTCGTGGTCGAGCCGCAGTTTTGAGGGCAGCCGGGAGTGGCATGGGCGTCTCGCCGGCTGCGTTGTGGCGTGGCGCCTTATGCCGGGCAGGAGCCCGGCGCTCCCAGGAACTCCACCCGACGCACCGCGTCCGTGAGACGCAGGCCGTCGAGCGCCGTCTCGCGGCCGTCCACCGTCAGCTTCGCGCCGCGCAGGCTCTCGCCGCCGAGCAGTCGCAGCGTGAAACCCTTGCGCCGATGCTCGGCGTAGCCACTGCCCTCGGTCGCGATCTCGAGTGAGAGGTGGCCGCCGGCGCGGCGCACGGTGAAGCGGGTGCGCAGGCAGGCGCCTTCCCGACGCGCGAAGGTGAGCCCGTCGTCCTCGTGCAGCACCGAGACCCATTCGCCTTCCGCCTCCGGCACGGCAAGCAGGAGCTCGATCAATTCGGGGTGGTGGCCCTTCGTGGTCGCGGGGATCTCGCTCCAAAGCGGGACGACGGCGCCGGCGCGCACGAAGAAGGGTAGCCGCTCGAGCGGCGCGGCCACGGTGCGGAGCGCGGGGCCGGCGGCGCGGTGGCCATCCTCGTAGGAGAGCCACTCGCCGCGCGGGAAATACACCGCGCGGGACGAGGCGCCCGCTTGCAGCACGGGCGCGACGAGCAGGTCGGGGCCGCAGAGGAACTGGTCGTTGAGGTCGCGCGTCGCGGGGTCGTCGGCGTAGGCGTAAACGAGCGGGCGCTGCACGGGCGCGGCGGTTTCCGCGGCCTCGATGAAGGCGCTGTAGAGGTAGGGCAGGAAACGGTAGCGCAGGCGCACGGCCTCGGCGATCAGCGCCTCGTAGGCGGGACCGAAGGACCAGGGATACTGGTCGCGGTGGCCGGAGCAGTTGTGGTTGCGGAAAAAGGGCGTGAAGGCCGCGGCCTGATACCAGCGCGCGAGCAGCTCGGCGTGGGTGTCGCCCGCGAAGCCGCCGATGTCCGCGCCGACGAAGGGCTGGCCGGAGATGCTCAGGCCCATGCCCATGGGGAAGCCGAGCGCGAGGTGGTCCCAGCGCGAGAGGTTGTCGCCCATCCAGTTGGCGGCGTAGCGCTGGATGCCGGGCGAGCCGGCGCGGCTGAGCACGAAGGTGCGCAGCTCGGGCATGACGGCGCGCAGGCCCTCGACGGTGCCCATCGCCATGAGGAGCGCGTATTCGTTGTGGTAACGCTCGTGCGGGGCTGCGCCGCGTTGGAAACGCATCGCGCCCTCGGGCACGTCGCCGGTGGCGGGCTCGTTCATGTCGTTCCAGATGCCGGCGAGGCCGGAGCGCACGTGCTCGGCGTTGAGCCGACCCCACCAGGCGCGCGCCTCGGGGAGCGAGAAGTCGGGAAAGACGGTTTTGCCGGGCCAGACCTGGCCCACGTAGGGCGCGCCGCCGGCGGTGCGGCAGAAGAGGTCGTCGCGTAGTCCGGACTCGAATACGGGGTTGCCCGCGCCGGGCTCGAACTTCACGCCGGGGTCCACGATGGTGATCATGCGGAAGCCGTCGTCGTTGAGCTCCTCGATCAGGCCGCGCGGATCGGGGAATCGCGAGCGGTCCCAGGTGAAGACGCGGTAGCCGTCCATGTGGTCGATATCGAGCCAGAGCGTGTCGCAGGGGATGCCGCTCTCGCGGTAGCGGGCGGCGAGGCGGCGCACGCCGGCTTCGTCGTAGTTTTTCCAGCGGCATTGGTGGTGGCCGAGGGCCCAGAGCGGGGGCGGCTCCATGTGGCCGGTGAGGGCGTGGTAGCGCGCGAGGATGGCGGGCATGGCCGGTCCGGCGAAGATGTATTCGTCGTAGGCGCCGCCGTGGAAACCGATGCGGTAGACCTCGTGGTCGTCGAACTCGAATTCGCCGCGGTAGGGGTTGTCGACGAAGAAGCCGGCCAGCGCGGCCTCGCCGGCGGGGTGGTGGTAGAAGAAGGGGATGGAGACGTAGAAAGGGTCGAACTCGACGCCGGTGTTGCAGCTGCGCGGGTCGTCGCTCGTGCGATGGGCGGTGAAGGTGCCGGCCGAGGTGGGGTTGAGCACGTCGGTGTTCCAGAGGGTGAAGCGGCGGCCGCGGCGGTTGAAGGAGCCGGATTTTTCGCCGAGGCCGTAGAAGGCGTCCTGCGGGGCGCAGCGGCGCACGAGGGCGAAGGCGTCGTTGAGTTCGCCGTAGGCGAGGCTGCGGCCGGAGGCGTCGGCGGCGCTGGCGAGGAGGAGCGAGCCGTCGGCGCGGCGGACCTCGATCGAGAAGGGCGCGAGGCCGACGCGGAGGCGCAGCGCGGCGTTGGCGAGCACGACCGCGGCGGGCGCGGCGGCGCCGTCGGCGTGTTCGGGCGCGACGGTGAAGTCTCCGGCCTCGGGCCGCCAGGCGGCGCAGACGGCCTCGGAGGGGCGGTCCGGGAAACGACCCTGGCGGCTGATGCGCAGGCGGAGCGTGTCGGCGGCGACAAACTCGGCGGCGAGCGTCTCGCCGTTGTCGAGCTTCACGTGGAGGCCGGCGGGCGCGGGCGCCCAGCCGATGGCGGTCTGGACGAAAGTGTAGTGGTAGAGGTTGAGGTGTTCCTTGGACTTCATTGTGCGGGCGAAAGGGGGCGGGGCGGCGGGGGAGAAGGGGACGAGGAGCGGGCGTGACCTCAGCCGCGCCGTTTGCGAAAAAGCCCCCGCTCGACGAGCGAGCGGGGGCGCGGCGAGCGGGAGCGAGGAGGCGGGCGAGGCTTAGGCGCGACGGCGGCGGCGGAGCGTGGCGACGGCGACGGCGCCGAGACCAAGGAGCGCGGCGGCGGAGGCGGGCTCGGGAATCGCGGTGATGGTGAGGTTGTTCACGAAGACATCCTGGCCACCCCAGGTGTTGCCACCGCGGATGAAGACTCCGACCTGGTTGATGCCGGTGGCGGCGACTCCGCCCAGGGTGCCCGAGGTGGTGAAGGTCGCCTCGGGAATTGGCGCGGTGTCGGTGCTGCTGGCGAAGCGCAGCACGGTGAGGTCGTAGGTGTCGGCGCCGGTGAGCGTGAAGGAGAGGCGCAGGCCGCCGGCGGTAAAGCTGAGGCTGGTGTTGTTCGTGCCGGAGGCGTCGGTGAAGGTGTAGAAGTCGCCGCCGCCGGTGAAGCCGAAGGCGAAGCGTTCGTTGCCGGCGCTACCGAGCGAGATGCCGGCGTAGGTGCCGCCGGGCAGCCAGGGGTTGGCGAAGTCCACGGTGAAGGTGTCGCCGATGGCGAGCGCGGAGGCGAAGGGGCGGGTGCGTTCGCCCTGACCGTAGAAGCCGAAGGCGTAGCCGACGCCGGGGCCGGTGCCCCAGCCGATGTTGTTGGAATACCAGACGAACTGGTTGCCGGGCGCGGTGGACTGCCAGGCGCCGAAGCCGAAGCCGCCGTTGTCTCCGACCTGGAAGCCGCCCTGCGCGCCGGAGTAGACCGGATGGGTGGCGTCGTCGAAGGCGATGATTTGCGAGAAGGCGGACGAAGCGGCGGCAAGCGCGATGGCCGCGGCGAGCGGACGGGAGGTAAGCGGAGCGAGATGCATGGGCGTGGGGGGAAAGCGGAGCGGGGATCTGGGGGCAGCCTGAAGCTTTGGCCGGTGGAGGAAACGGAGCGTTCGCTGGACAGTTCAGTTGGCCGGCCCGCGGCAAGCACCGCAGGCCGGCCTGGTGGGGATTTATTGCACGGGCACGAGCTGCCACTGCTGGCTGTGGCCGCCGAACCAGTCCCATTGGTGGATGGCGGCGCCGTTCGTGGTGCGGCCTTCGAAGACGTCGAGCACCTTGCCGCTGTGGCGGGCCTCGATGCGGTGGTAGCCGCCGCCCACGTCGATGACTCGCCACTGCTGGTTGTGGCCGCCGACGTAGTCCCACTGGTGGAGGAGGCCGCCGTTGGAGGTGCTGACTTCCTTCACATCAAGGGCCTTGCCGCTGTGACGGGCGATGATGCGGTGGTAACCGCCGCCGACGTCGAGGATCTGCCACTGTTGGTTGAGACCGCCGACGTAGTCCCGCTGGTGCACGGCGGCGCCGTTGGCGGTGCCGGCATCCTTTACATCGAGGGCCTTGCCGCTGTGGCGGGCGACGATGCGGTAGTAGCCGGTGCCAAAGCCGGGCGCCTGCGGCGCGGCGGCGCCGCCGCCGACGAGCGTGAGGTAGGAGAGCTGGGCGGAGGCGAGGCCGTAGCTCTGGTCGTAGTAGTTCACCGCGACGTTGAGGCCTTGGTTGAACTCGATGCGAAGGAAGTTCGTGCCGACGGGCAGGGTGCCGACGGGCTCGAAGATGTCGTAGCCCCAGGAGAAGGGCAGGGAGCCGAAGTGCACGCGGGCGCTGGCGGCGATCTCGGTCCAGGGTCCGGTGCTGGCGGAGGAGGCGAGGAAGCGAAGCTTGGAGTAGTCGAGGCCGTTGCCCCAGTCGGTGCCGTAGTGGATGCGGGCGGTGAAGGAGCGGAGGTTGGCGAGCTGGAAGACGGCGTGCTCGTTGCCGTTGACCGTGCGGCGGAGGCGGGCGCCGTCGCCGCCGTGGCGGGAGGAGCTGGCGGTGTCGATGGCCCAGTTCGAGGAGCGGGAGTGGATGCCGTTGAGGTTGTTGAAGTCGTCGCGGTAGGGGTAGCCGTGGTCCACGAGCAGCGCGGAGGCGGGGATGGTCTGGCGCGCGACGCCGGGGCCCTGCCACTGCACGCGCACGTGGCCGCCGCCGCCGCCTTGTTTCTGGAGGGCGGTGAAGTAGTAGCGCTCGCCCTTCACGAGCCAGCGGGGCTCGGAGCTGACCCAGCTGTCGAAGCCGAGCCAGGTGTCCACGCGGGCGAGGCGGGTGAGGTCCTGCTCGAGCTCGGTGTTGGAGAGCCAGAACTCGCCCTGGTCGTCGCTGGTGAAGAAGAAGGTGTAGCGGCCGGTGGAGGGCGCGGTAATGAAGCCGCGGATACGGCTGCCGTAGTCGTTGCCGGTCTGCGTGCCCTGGAGCTGGGTGAGCACGTGGGTCTGGCTGGGCGGGTTGTTGACCGGGATGGCGGAGAGGCTGGTGCCGGGGATGCCGGTCCAGACCTCCTGCCGCACGCCGCCGGTGGTGCCGAGCGCGGAGCCGGAGGGCACGAGGCGGACGACGGTGATGCGGTCGGTGACGGGGACGGTGAACTGGCCGTTGGAGAGCGTGACCGAGTGGGTCGCCATCGAGCCGTTGTCGTTGAAGGTGTAGCGGGTGGCGGAGCTCAGCGGCGTGCCGACGCGGAAGGTGAGGTTCACCGCGGGCACGTTGATGTCGGTCTTGGAGGAGAGGTTGAAGCTGCTGGTGCGCTGCCAGAGCAGGAGGTGGAAGGAGCCGTCGCTCTTTTGCAGCAGGAGGCGGTCGACGTTGGCGGTGGTGGGCGTGCCGACGGCGGCGTAATCGAGCTTGCCGGGGAGGAAGGACTGGCCGGCGGAGCGGCGGGCGGCGATGGAGGAGCCGGGCTCCTGGAGGAGCGAGATGAAGTTCTTCAGCGCGGTGAACGCGGGCTTGTTGCTGAAGTTGTCGCGGACGATGCCGAGCTTGTGCTCGTAGTTGTTGTTGCTCGGGCCCTCGTCCATCAGCTCATAGAGCGCGGTGCGGAAGATGCCCTCCTTGAAGTGCTCGGCGAACATGCGGAGCACGTAGGTGGCCTGGGCGGTTTCGGAGACCCCGCGATGGTCGCCCAGCGCGGTGGAGAAGCCGCCCTCGGTGGCGTAGTAGGGCTTGGTGGGGCCGGAGCCGAAGGCCTTGTCGGCGCGGTTGTATTTCCAGGCGTCGAGGTAGCCGCCCCAGCCGGGGTAGTTGCCGCTGGTGTAGTAGTGGATGTTGGCGTAGTCGACGTAGTCGCCGATGGGCGCGATGCGCCAGTCGTTGTTGAAATTGCGGTCGGCGTCGGCGTTGGCCATGGCCGGGGCGATGATCGGGATGCCGGCGGTGGCGGGGTTGCCGGAGAGCGCGGCCTTGAGGTCGATCATGTAGTTGCGCGTGCGCTGCCAGCGGTCGGCGCCGGTGTAGTCGATGTCGAAGAGGTCCACCTCGTTGGGCCCTTCGACCGCCTCGATGGAGGCGAGGCGGTTGTTGTTGGTGATCATGCCCGGCACCTGGGAGGGCAGCACGAGCTGGATGCCGGCCTTGTTGGTCACCGACATGATGGTCTTGATGCCGTGGTCCGTGTGGAGGGACTTGTAGTAATCGAGCACGTGCCCTTCGTTGGCGCTGGCGCCGTCGCGAACGTAGCGGATGCCGAGATCGGCGAGCTTGGCCTTGAGCGCGGGCCAGTTGGGCTGGTCGTAGATGTTGTTGTAGCGGAAATGCGTGCAGATCGCCATCGACTCGACGAGGGCGTCGGCGGAGCGGGCCTGTTCCTGCGAGCGCGCGAAGGGCGCGGCGAGGAGGGCGAGCGAGGCGGCGAGGGCACGGGCGAGGGCGGGCGCGCGCAGGCGCCGGCCCGGGGCGGGGGCGGGGGTTGGGGTTTTCATGGGGCGGGACCGAGCGTGGCCAGGCGGCGCCGTTGACAAAACCCCGGTTTCACTGGACAGATCAGTGGAATGCCGAACATCCGGGAAATCGCGGCGGCCTGCGGATACGCGAAGAGCACGGTGTCGCTGGCGTTGCGCAACGACGCCTCCATCCCGGAGGCGACGCGGGCGAAGATCCGGAAAGAGGCGAGGCGGCTCGGCTACACCGCCAACGCCACCGTCTCACGGCTGATGGCGGAGCTGCGCCGGGGAGAGGATGCGCGTCACCGCGCGAACATCGCGTTGATCAACGCCTGCGCCGAGCGGGAGGTGTTCAGGAAGCGACACACCTTCGGCCAGTGGCGCGCGGGCGTGCGGCGCAAGGCGCGGGCCCTTGGTTACGGGGTGGAGGAGCTTTGGCTGCACGAGCCGGGGCTCTCCTTGCGGCGTCTGCGGCAGATTCTTCATCACCGTTCGGTCGTCGGCTTGGTGCTCGCGCCGGAGGACGGCGCGCTGTTGGGGGGGCTGCGGGAGCTATGGGGGGCCCAACCGACCGTGGTGCTGGGCTTCGCGCCCGAGGCCGTGAATCTGCGTTTCGCATGCAGCGATCACTTCGCGGTGGCGGAGCTCGCCGCCGAACGGCTCTTCGCCTTGGGCCATCGGCGACCGGCCCTGGTGACCTACGGCAACGTGGAGGATCTGGTGGGGCGGCGGTTTTCCGCGGGGGTGTGGGCCGCGTGGCAGCGACATGCGCCCGGCGTGCCGCCTCCGCCACCCTTGTTGCTGGAGGGGGATGATCGGAGGGCTTTTGAGCAATGGTTCGAAGCACACCGTCCGGATGCGCTTATGACCCTGGTGCCGGCGGTGAAAAGCTGGTGCGAGTCTCGCGCGACAACGCGGCGAACGCTCCCGGCGCTCGTTTACCTCGACCACGGGCCCTACGTGGCGGATTGGGCGGGGATCGATCAGAACAACGAGGGTGTCGGGGAGGGCGCGGTGGAACTGCTTGCAGGTCTGATCCAGAGCGGGGATCGCGGGGAGGCGGAGCGGCCCGGCGGCCTTTTGCTTGAGGGCAGCTGGGTGCACGGCCCCCTGCGGGCGCGGCGGAGCAAGCGCAGTTGAGCCGGGTGCGACTCTCTCCGCTCGGCTGCTTCGTGAGACTTGGGGCTGAAGGAACCGGCTGACTCACGGGCCCATCGGTGAAAAATGGCCCGCGTCGCGTTTGAAGTGCGCGCGGTGGACGCCTTTGGCTTCAAGGCCTGGTCGCGCCCGTTCGTTTGGCAGGCGCCGAACGCGGCGCGAGCGCCGACCCGCCATTTTCCGCGTTTGCCCCGCGCGCCTCCGGCCCTTGGGCTCTTCGGTTTCGCCATGCCCGCCGCCTCGTCCTCCGCCTCCGCCGCCATTCCCAACGTCCTCGCCGAGCGCTACGCCTCGCCGCTCATCAAGGACATCTGGTCGCCCACCGGCCGCATCGCCATCGAGCGCGACTACTGGATCGCGGTCATGAAGGCCCAGCGCGAACTCGGCCTCGCCATCCCCGCCAAGGCCATCGCCGCCTACGAGAAGGTCAAAAACCAGATCGACCTCGCCGACATCGACGCGCGCGAGCGCGTCACCCTCCACGACGTGAAGGCCCGCATCGAGTCCTTCTACGCCCTCGCCGGCCACGAGTGCATTCATCTCGGCCTCACCTCGCGCGATCTCACCGAAAACGTCGAGCAGCTCCAGGTCGCCCGCTCCCTCGGTGTCGTGCGCATGAAGTCCGCCGCCGCGCTGCACAAGCTCGCCGCGCGCGCCAAGGCCAACCGCGACCTCATGCTCACCGGCCGCACGCACAACGTGCCCGCCCAGCCCACCACACTCGGCAAGCGCTTCGCGATGTTTGGCGAGGAGCTGCTCGCCGCCCACACGCGTCTCGCCGAGCTCGCGGCGCGCTACCCCGTGCGCGGCCTGAAGGGCGCGGTCGGCACGCAGCTCGACCAGTTCACCCTCTTCGACGGCGACGCGGCCAAGGTCGCCAAGCTTGAGGCCGGCATCGTCAAGCACCTCGGCTTCGGCGGCGCGCTCGGCAGCGTCGGCCAGGTCTACCCGCGCTCGCTCGACTTCGAGGTCGTCTCCGCGCTGCACCAGCTCGGCGCCGGCGCGGCGAGCTTCGCCACCACGCTCCGCCTGATGGCGGGCCAGGGCCTGCTCACGGAGGGTTTCCAAAAGGGCCAGGTGGGCTCCTCCGCCATGCCGCACACGGTCAACGCCCGCAACTGCGAGCGCATCTGCGGCTTCTCCACCATCCTCTCCGGCTACGTCGCCATGACCGGCGCGCTCGCCGGCCACCAGTGGAACGAGGGCGACGTGTCGTGCTCGGTCGTGCGCCGCGTCGCGCTGCCCGACGCTTTCTTCGCGATCGACGGCCTGCTCGAGACACTCCTCGCCGTGCTCAACCAGATGGACGTCTTCGCCGCCGCCATCGCCGCCGAGAACCAGCGCCAGTTGCCCTTCCTCGCCACGACCACGATCCTCATGGAGGCGGTGAAGTCCGGCGTGGGCCGCGAGACCGCGCACCTCGCGATCAAGGAAAACGCCCTCGCCGCCGCGAAGGCGATCCGCAGCGGCGAAGGCGAGAGCGACCTGGTCAAACTCCTCGCCGCCGACGCGCGCCTCGGCCTGCCCGAGAAGCAGCTCCGCGCCATTCTCGCCGACGGCAAACGCTTCGTCGGCGCCGCCCCGAAGCAGGTGGACGCCTTCGTGAAGACCGTCGCCACCGTGGTCAAAAAGACTCCCGGCGCGGAGAGCTACGAGCCCGGCAAGTTGCTCTGAGCGCCTGCGCGTCGCCGATCGCTCCCGCCATGCGACTGATCATCCATCGCGGCGCACGGCAGATCGGCGGGAGCTGCATCGAGCTGGGCTGCGGCCCGACGCGTTTGATCTTCGACGCGGGATTACCGCTCGAGGCCGATGCGCCCGGCGCGGCCGAGCCGCTGCCGGTGCCGGGGCTTTTTGCGCCGCACGCGGCCCACGAACCGCCCGTGGGGGCGTTTTTCCTCAGCCACGCGCATGGCGACCACAGCGGGCTCGCGCCGCACATCCGCACCGATGTGCCGATCTACCTCAGCAAGGGCACGAGCCAGATGATGCTCGCGGGTGCGTGCTTCACCGGCCAGTTCGCGTTGCCGCAAAAGCGCGAAACAATCTTGGCCGAAGGACAGACGCTGGAGCTGCCGCCCTTTCGAATCCTGCCGCTTCGCGTGGATCACTCCGCCTATGGCGCGTTGGCCTTCCTCATCGAGGCGGAGGGACGGCGCGTGCTCTACACGGGCGACCTGCGGGCGCACGGCCAGAAGCCCGGAATGCTGCGCGCGCTGAAACACGCCGCCGCCCGCGGTCCTTTGGATCTTTTGATCACGGAGGGCACGCTCCTCGGCAGCGGCAGATCGGCCGGCCGCAGCGAAGCGGAGCTGGCGGATTTCGCGGCCGAGACGATGCGCCGCGCGCGCGGCCTGGTGCTGGCGAGTTTTTCGGCGCAGCATCTGGACCGCTTCGTGACTTTCTACAAAGCGGCGCGTCGGGCGGGACGCGTCTTAGTCGCGGACAACTACCTGGAATTTGTCCTGCACCTGCTGCGGCGCGACGTGCCGAGCTTGCCCCGGATCGGGACGGGCGAGGGCGAGATTCGCCTGCTCACCTGCGTCGGCCAAAAGGTGGCGGGCCACGGATCCGACGCGCGCCTGGCGGGGCATAGAGCCGCCGGCGCGGGCGTGGACGCGGAGGAACTGCGCGCGCGGCCTGCTCGCTACGCGATGCTGTTTCGCCCGCGCATGATCGAGACGGTGTTTGGCGGCCGCCTTCCCCCACACACGACCTGCCTCTACGGATATTGGAACGGCTACCTTTCGAAGCCGGATTGGGCCGAGGCGAGAAACGCGCTCGAGGCCGTTGGCGGCGCATTGGTGGAGGCGCACACGAGCGGCCACATTTTCGCCGAGGATCTGCGCGCCTTGATCTCGGACTTGAATCCGCGGCGCCTGGTGCCGGTGCACACGAACAAGCCGGAAGCCTTTCTCGAACTGCATCCGGGCGCGATGCTGCTACCGGACGGCGAGCCCTTGGATTTTTGACGGGCTACGGTTTCTGCGCGTGTTCGCGCAGGAGGGTGTCGAGCGCCGCGACCTCCTCGGGAAGGCGGACTTCGTGTTCGTCGTGCAGGATGGGCAGATCGCCATAGGCGGCGCGGACGGCAGCGAGTTGAGCCGGATCGAGCTTTTCGCCGATGAACAGCGCCGCGCGCCCTTCGAGGGCCGGCAGCTCGCAGCGCGCGACGTAGCGACCGCGGTGCATGCAGTAGGGAAGTTCGCGAAGCGCGGCGAAAGGAAGCCGTAGGTATTTCGCCACTACAACGGCGACGTTCTGACGCCAGTAGTCGGGGTGCGCGAGTTCACGCGTGCCCGTGTGGCGAAACACCCGCCAGCCGCCGCCCAGCGGAACGAGGTAGAAGGGGTGGCTGGCGGGCCGGCCTGCGCAGCTAAAGAGGTCGTGTTTCAAGGGATGTCGGATCGATCACCAACCACGAAAACGTAAATCGGGGGTAGTCTGTGAGGAGCCTTTGGCGGAGGTGATTCAACCCGCTTTCGATAAAAAGCTTCCCGTCCGCCAATGTTTCCCGCGAGTGACGAATGTCGAAAAACGGCTCCGGGGCCATTACCGCCAGCTCGATACTTTTCGCGTCCATCAACTCACGCGTCTCGAAGGCGAAAGACCAGTGCTTGCGGCACTGCACATACAGGATGCCGTAGAGCATGAGCTCCACTGCTGCATACGATGGGGTGTCGGACTCCACTTTGAGTTCGATGAACCTGTAAGATTGAGGGTCGAGACGCTCCACTATATCAATGGTTCGGAAGCTCTCATTGGCCTGCGTTAGCCCCGATGCCGTTGGTATTTGATTCCACCGCAAGGTGCGCCCGGCCTTCACGTAGTTGAATTCCAAGGAGCGTTCTTCCTTTTCGGGGTTTGTTGCAGTGTGGCGAAGGTCCCAAGTTTTCTCGCCACGGCACCTGCCCGAAGCTCTGCCTGCTTCAAGATTCCAATGAATTTGTGCGTGAACCCTGTCTGCCACTTCACCTGCCTGGTTCAGCAGCGCGCGGAACGGGTTGTTACGCGATGAGGTTTTTTGGCGCAAAGTAGCTGGGGCGAGGCCATAGGGCTGAAGCACGCTATCAACTACGCTTTGGAGTGAGCCGGTATTCCAGTCGGGCGAGGGTTTCATAGCTATTTGTGATTTTACGGGAGAACGTTTCCCATCACGGCGGAAAGAATACCCGGTGTTAAGTTGAATGGTTTCGATCTTTCTTGGCTGTCGGTATCCACGGTGCCGCGAAGCATCAACTGCTCCCAATCATCTAAATTGGTCGCTCGGATCGGAACGCCCAGACCTACGTCCGCCCCATGCTCCAGCAGCGCTTCAACGCACGCGGTCGCGCCGACGCGCACCGCTTGAAGCAGCGGTGTCAGCTCCGTGAGCTGTCCGGTGCTGCGATCCCTCTGCGCGAAATCGGGCGGGTAGCCCGCCTCCAGCGCTTTTCGCAGCAGCACGTCGTCGCCCACCGCGCACAACTCCGCGAGCAAGGTCGTCGGGTGATCGTCGCACGCGCGGCGGTAGCCGTTTTCCAAGAGAATCGAAACGACCTCGTCCCCACCCGCCGCCAACTCGTGCAAGGGCCAGCAGGGCCAGCCAAGACCAGCGGAGTCTATCAGCTCGAGTTGCGCCAAAAGCCGCAGCACGTCGCAGCGTCCGCGCACGCTGGCTTCGTGAACCAAGGCCATGTCGAGTTCGGGCAGCGTCGCGATCTTCGCGGCGATCTGGTCGAAGGTTTCACCGCGCCGTAGCGCCCGCAGCGCCGCGCGCGTTTGCCATCGTGCCGGATTTCGCAGCGCCCTCGCCGCGTGATAGTCCGTCACACCTAGCGCCCGGTGCCCGGGTGCCTCGGAGTCGGCGCCGTGCCGACGAAGTTCCCTCAGCACGTCGTCGTCGCCGACGATCTCCGCGAGCATGAGCGGCGTGAACGATGCGGGCCGCCCCTTCTGCCACGACGAGTTTGCGGGGTGGAACCAAGGCGGGATGGGTCCTCGGCCCGACATGATCGCGACATGATTTGCATCCGCGCCCGCTTCGAGCAGCAGCCGAACGCAATCGAGCTCGCGGGCGGCGACGGCGATCGCCAGCGGGCGATACCAAAACCGCGTGTCCTCGTGTTGAGCGTCGTGATAGAAGTCCACGACCGCCTCGTTCGGTGAGGCCCCGGCTCCGAGAAGCTCGGCCACCCAATCGGCCCGATCCGCTTCGCAGGCGGCGGCGAGACACGCCGCGCGATTCGGCATATCGCCGGGCCGATATCGCATGCGTTGAAGCCAGCGCCAGACGACAGCCTCCTCGTTCTCGATCAGTGGAATGACGTGACGTCCGAGGTCGTGCGAGAGGCCTTGATCGAGGCAGGCCTCGGCTTCGTCCCAGCGCCTACGCTCCACGCAGGAGGCGAACAAATCCACATCGGGGTGCTCTTTACTCGGCAGACTTTTCAGTCGTTGCCGCCAAGCCGCGCCCGACTCCCGACGAACGAGCGCGTGTTGCGCCGCACGATGAGGACAAAGGTGGGGCTGCCGGCAGATTGAAAGAATCTCGGGGCGTGGTTCAAACGGTTCGGTTTGTGGTGTGTGCACACATATATATACGCAAGGATCCACAACTCAATCTATAAAAGCATCTAACAAAACTAGCCGCCGTCGCCGCGGCTCACCCGCAGCAAACCATAACGCGCGCCTTCCCGCTCCCACCTAAAACGCCACAAGGTCGGGAGAATCCAGAGGCGCCCCCCCCCTCGCCGGCCTTTTTCTTCTCCGCGCCGCGTCATCCCCGGCCCCTGTTTGGGAGCCACCCCCTATGGCGCATCGCCTTCCATTGGCGCAGCCATTTTCGCCGCGTCAAGACGCCGTAAACCGCTGGATTCAAATCACTCCGGCTTGTTCGCCGGCGGGCGGCGGTGCTGGATCGGGGTCCGCAACCCCGCCTACTCCATGCCTCGCCTTCCGCTCGCCCAAGCAACCGTCTCCGCCCTCGCCCTGCTCCTGCTCGCCGCGTGTCGCACCGGACCCGCCGCCGCCAC
>JAUVVA010000012.1 GCA_030604905.1 Verrucomicrobiota bacterium
GAAAGTGAATGGGTCGCCGTCTGAATCACTTGTCGAGCGAATCTCCCGGAAAGCGACATTGGAGTCACCTTCGGTCACCGCAGCCCTCGCCATTGCCGCCTCCTCCGTATCTTCGTCAGAAAGCACATCCGCCAGTGAACTGCTCATCGATTGGCGTGAATAGCTTGAAAATGAGATCTGGGCCGAAGCGTTTGTGGCAACCTGAGGTCGAGTGGTGCTGTTGACAGTTCCGGTCGTGACGAGTCCGGAACCCAAGCGGCTGTAGACGTCCTGCACAGTGCTCAGGTTGCTCGCGGACACCGCTTGTAGCTGGGCCGGCGGCACCACCCAAAGCGAGCCACTCAAAGTGCCCGATGCGGTTACGACCCCCGCGTCGTTAACTGTGACCTCTCCGCCGTAGTCTAATGTTTCGGTCTTCTGACCCGAAACCGAAATTGTAACAGGTATGCTGTTTTGAACATGGCCGCTTCCATTCCAATGAGCGCATTGAACAAAAAGTTGGCAGGTAACACCGCCGGGAGGGGGGAGGGCCGTCACGTAAACGGTTGTGCTACCTGACCATGGCACATTTTGCCCGAAAAAGCTTTGATAGACTCCCGGCCCTACCAACGAGCCCCCGACCCTGATTGGATCGGCGCCTTGATAAACGACATGAATTGGAACGATGGCTGCGCCCGTGGAACTTACAGTCGCTGCCCCAACTGATGCTGTGATAGTCGCCGCACCAGAAGTTGCTGTCACACTACCACCTGTTGCCGAGGCGCTCGCGGGAAGGGGCCTCGTTCCACTTGTATCACTGTAGAACAAGCCTGTTGTTACACTTCCGGTTAGTGTTTGTATCCGGAACTTCTTTGGCGGTAGACTCGGCACAAATTCATTGATGCCAACCAACGTTGCCGTGCCCGTCCTGCTTTCATACCGGACCGAGTGGAGCGCAAGCCCCGTCTGTGGCCCACAAGACCCTTGGGACCAAATACTTGGAATGGATAGGAGGGAGAGGCTTACGGCGAGAACAAGGCGCAGGCGAGGCATGGGAAGGGGGACGCGGAACAGGACTAGGAGAAACGAGAGGGCGAGGCGTTGCGGGACAATTTTTGAAGACGGCCTTAAGGCGAGAAGACGATCAGACCAGCCACGTTCGCCGTGGTTGGATCAACGCCTCCGCCAAGGCTCTGCTGATAAAGCTCAAGATAGGTGAAGCCTCGACTGGTATGGGCGGCGTCGGCAGGGTTGAAGGGATCAAGGCCTTGTTCGATCTCCCAGCCATTGGGGATACCGTCCCCGTCGAAGTCGTCGCCGTAGGGATCGGTACTGGGTTGGTCAGTGTAGCGGAGGCGGAGGAAGACCCTGGGTGGCGTGGGCGAGAGCCAGAAGCCGTAGTGTAACCAAGCATCCGAGCCCTGCTCAATGAGCGGCAGGAAGGTCCAGGACATCAGCGTCTCGGAGTGCAAAATGAAGTAGGTGCGGCCGCTGGTGCCCCACCACGATAACCTCCATGCGCCGGAAGTGGAGTCGATGGAGAGGGCAGATGCCTCGTTATCGAGGTCGGTGGGTTGAGCAGAGGCAATGGCGACGGGAACCAGCGCCAAGGCGACAAATCCGGGGAATTTCATTGCGAGTGGCAGTTAGTGCCTCGTGGTGGTGGGCATCTTCCAAAAGTGGATCGTCGTGTTTACCGGCTTGGGCGGGCTCTTCGCGAGTTCCGCCGCACGGGCTTCCGCTTCCGCCATGCGTTGCGCGTAGTCGGCGGCAAGATTCTCTCGGTTGATCTGGTAATAGGCGTGGAAGTAGTCCAAGCCGGCGAGCGTGCCGGCGACGGCTTCAAGGTCTTCTTCGGTACCCTCGACAAAGTAGTGAGACGTGGTGTCCGCTTTGGTGAAGAGCGACAAGCCTGCCGGACGCTGGTCCGTCGGTAGCTCCGCCACGGAGCCCTCGCCGATGAAGGGGAACCAAGCAAAAACGTGGGTTGCCGTCTCAAGCTGGGTAACTTGGGAGAGTAAGCGGAAGTCCACGTTAGACCAGGCTTGGTAACGTTTGCCCTCGTGCCACCAGTTCAGATCCGAGACGGTGGGTGTGTCACTGGTGCCCCGATACACCGTGACAGAAACGGACAATTGCTCGTAGGTCTTTGCGGCACGGCCTTCATCCTCGGCAATCTGTTCGGGTGTGGGCTGCGTGACGGGCGCCGGAGGCGGCTGCGGAATGGTCGGCAGCTGCGGCGGCGTGATGCGGATGTAGGTGACCTTGTGAGTGCCGAGGTTCACCGTCTTGCGGACGAGTTCCGTCACGGCAACCGGTATGGGTGTGGCGCCTGGCGCCTCCTCGGCGCAAAGCGCATTCACAACCAACAGGCTACAAGACACAAACCAAGCAAGGCGGGGCTTCATCGGCGGGCTTTAGTTGTTAAAGATGGCGGAAACTACGTATTCTGACGCCCGAGAAACGCCACCACGTTGTGCCGGGTCAATCGCGGGGGCATTACCTCCGTAGTTATTTACAGAATTTTACCTGCTAGAAGCCCACTATTCACGAGGGTCTTTTACAGCCAATCGCCGTTGTCGCACTTGGTGCAAGAGGGGCACCGCCACCCCAATGCTGTCCCACTTCGGACGCGCAGTGGCTGCGTAAGTATCAGGTTAATGGAGGGAAGCCGCTTTCCGCGGCTGCTCACGATTTGAAGCTCGGCGGCGAGCGCGGTGGGGACTGGCCGGGTGAACTCCAGTCAAGCTGCCTTCGCCCAGGTCATGGCGCGCATCCCGTTTCAGCGCGCCTACCACGCCTGCGAGGTCGCCTCGCCACGCGCTGACGCACTTTCGCCGTGGGATCACTTTCTCGCGCTTCGTTTTGCGCAGATGACCTTCCGCCAGAGCTTGTGCGACATCGAGGCATGCCTGCGGGCCCAGCATGGACTGGTCTCCATTTTGGGTTTCGCGGCACGATCACCCACAGCGCGCTCGCCCGCGCCAACGAGCAGCGCGATTGGCGGCCATGGGCGCTGCTTGCGAGGAAGCTGATGCCCAAGGTTCGCGCGCTCTATCAGCCGGAACCGGCGGCGTTGGATTTGGACGTGCCGTGATCGCGGTAGACTCCAGCCTCATCGACATGAGCCTAGCGCTGTGTCCGTGGGCCAACTTCACCGGCGTCAAAGCCGCGCTCAAGCTGCATGCCGCGACCTCCGCGGTCCGGTTCCCGCTTTCGTTAACGCGACCTCCGGGGAGGCGAAAGACCTGAGCGGCTTGGATCAGCTGCCCGTCGAGCCGGGCGCGGTATACATGTAAGTCATCCTCGCCCGCCCCGACGTCCTTTTCTACGTGCGCGCTTCGCACCCGGTTCCCCCAGGCACCTCGCTTCGCGCCGACCAGATCATCCGCCTCAACGGCACGGACGCCCCGGAACGTTGGATGGGAGACTTGCGCCGCGTCACCCTCTACGATGCCGACAACTCCCGGCGTCTCATCTTCTGGAGCAATCTCTGGAGCGCTCCAGTCGCCGTCGTCGCCGAAGCCTATCACCAGCGTTGGCAGATCGAGCTGTTCTTCCGCTGGCTCAAGCACGGCCTGCGCATCCAGACCTTCTACGGCACGAGCGATAACGCCGTGCTCCTTCAGCTTTGGGTCTCGATCTGCGTTTATATCGCTATGGCGGGTGTCCCACTCGGTTTCGGTGAGGCGGAGATCGCCGGGCAAGTGGCCTTGATTAAACTCGCGGGCGGCGCGGGCGTCGATTCAGAGCACCGGGGTGAGGCGGGCGAGATCGCGTGCAGTCTTGGGGGACGCGTTCGCCATATAGGTGTGTGACGTTCACCTCGGCTCGGAGCGGGTGCTAGCGATGTGCGGCGGTGGCGAGGAGCGCGGACAAGACGAGGATGCAGAACGCTTCGCCGAGGGCGCGCCGCCAAGCGGCGCGGCGGGGGCGGACCGCGCCGGCGGGTGACTCACTGCACGCGGACATAGACTACGCGTTCGACGATCTCGTCGCCGCGCTGGAAGCGGAGGCGGAGGGTTGAGCGGAGGGCTTGGACGCGTGTGGTGGCGGATGGAGGCGAGGGTTGAACGTCCACAAGAATCGGCTCGTCGGTGCCGGCGGTGGGGCGGCGGAGCGTGACTTGGAGCGAGTCGTCGGCCCCGGTGACGTCGAGGAGCTTAGCCTTCGAGTCTGGGTGCAGTTTGACCTGGAAAGATTTGGTTCGCGCCCCCTCGGCGGGCGTCCAGAGCAGGAGGCGCGGCGTGATCTCGACCCATTCGTGCGCGGTGATGCGCCAAGTGAGGACGTAAGGTTCTCGGCCCGACTCGTCGGTGGTGACGGTGATGCGGCTGGTTTGTTGGGTGCCGTTGCGCGTGTAGCCGACGGAGATACTTCCCTGTGCGCCCGGAGCTATGGCCTCGGCAGGAAAGACGGGCTTGGTGCATCCGCAGCTCGCGGTGACGCTGATGATGCTAACGGGGCGGGAGCCTGCGTTGGTGAAGGTGAACTCGGCGCGGACGGATTCTTCCGCCGGGCTGAGTTCCGCGGCCTGTTCGGTATGCTCCCAGCGAAGGCCCGCCCACGCTGAGGTGGCACTTGCGAGGAGGAGAAGTGCGGCAGTCGATAGCCTGGAAATGGCTAAGGTAAATTGAGCGGTCGGATGGAAGGTGCGCACCACGAGCCCTATTTTCTATCAGGTCCTTGCGATAGAAAAGCCCAAGTTGTGGGGGTTGGGGTGGACGAGGCGGGCGGCGGTCCCGGGCTGTCAGGAGGAATTGCAACTGGGTGTGCGGGTCGACCGTTCGCGACCATCAGGATTCGGCAAGGCGCGGGACTGTAGCCGATGTTACTTACGTCAGTGTGCAGTCGAGAGGCCACTTCGACACTTTCCGGAATTTTGTCCCCAATCCGTCCCCACGAAACCAGCTTACCTATGAAGTTATGTGCCCACCCCGGGCACCACTGTTTTTCAGAGGAGAAACCCAAACCGACGGTCAACCGTTGCCAGGTAAGTGTGGCAACGGTTGGGAAAAGCCCGCCGCGCATCGGAAAGGCCGCCGGATACGCTGGAACTTTGAGTCCAGGGAAGAGGCAGACGCCGAGAAGGATCGTTTGGAGATCGAGGCGGCCGACGTTGCCGGCGCCATCCGTCCCGTAAACACCGTCTCACTCCCACCCAAGTCGCCCAAGCGGAGGCGGCCTTTTTGCGTCTGGAGGACAAGCCTCTCATCCACGCCGTGGAGTGGTTTCTTGGCGCGACCTCCGGCAAATCACCATCCAGTGGAACCTCGCGGCATGGCTCGCCCGCTACTCGCTTAGCCTCTCATTCTTTGAGGCACAGCTTTGGCGCGGGTCCCTGTCCGGCGTGCCGTCTCGTTTTTGGCCAGTCGAATCCTGAAGAAGACCTTTCGCGCCGCCCCAGCCGCCTTCTGCGCGACGTGCTCATCCGCCCACTTCGGTTGCTTGGGGGCAAACGGGGCTTCGTCACTCATGCCGTCGGCGAAAGCGCTGGCAGCGACGGTCCACCCCGCTTCGAATTGGTGCGTCAATCGGCCGTCATATCTGCGGTCTTCGGTGTTTCGCTTGAATTGGCAGTAGTTTCCGAAGCTCCTCCGGCCCTTCGGTAATACGTGGTCCTACATAAGGGTATATCCTCCATGCGACTCCAGCTTCTTCCCTGTCTCCAGCCGTTTCCGCCGTCCCGCGGCACCGTGAGCACCATCGCCTCGGCAAGCGCGCGGGGTGTGACCAGTTCCGTGGGCGTGGCTCTAAACCGGCGGCGGGATGAGGGCCGCGGGCCGCAGGACGCCACGCAATCCGATCTGAAAGCCTGAGCCCGGAGGACCACCATGCGCTCCTCCCACGGCCGGCTTTCTCTCGGGGACCTGGGTCGCCACCGGCAAGACCGCCGCCCTCGCCGAGGAGCGCCCCTCCGCCTGGCAGCGGCTCTCCTGCCGCATCGACTAACAGGCCGCGGTATGATTGACGCGATGCGCATCCCGTTCCCCGTCCCGGCCCTGTGGGCGTCAATCCGTCTCCGCTCTCTCGGCCTCGCGCTGCTCGCCTGCATCGGCGTCCTCACCGCCCGCTCCGCTCCTCCGCTGCTGTCCGGGCCGCGCACCAACTCCGCCACCGTCGGCTCGCCCGTTTCCATTCAGCTCACCGCCAGCAACAGCCCCACGCTTTACACCGCCAGCGGCCTGCCCCCGGGGCTCACGTTGGACCCGCGCACCGGCCTCATCACCGGCACCCCCCGCTCCGCCGGTTCCTACACCGTCCGCGTCGCCGCGGCCAACGCCGACGGCACCAGCTTCGAGTCCTCGGGTGCCGGCCATTCCAACAACCAGTTCATCTACTTCACGGTCAACCCCGCCTCGACCCCCGACGGCTCGCCTATGCCCGCTCCCCGCCTCGCCGACTGGTCGCCATTCGTCCGTCTGCCCTTGGGCACGCCGTTTACCCGCGAAATCGTCGCGGAACATATCGACCCAAGCACGCGCCGCATTCTCCTCGGCGAACTCCCGCCGGGCCTCGCGCTCGTGGGAAACCGTATCGAAGGCGTTCCCACCCAGTCGGGCCTCTACTTCGCCGAAGTCGCGATCACCAACGCCGCCGGTCATAAAAACCTGCCGATTGTGTTCCACATCCCGATGGACGCCGCGCCCGCCCCCGCGCCCACCCTCTCGACACCCGCCCCGTTCGACACCGCTCCGGGCGAACTGATAGAACTCACGATCGCGGCCGAGGGCGAGGTTCTCGAGTTTTCCGCCGGCCCCCTGCCCGTCGGCCTCCATCTCGACCGCGGCGGAGGCCGCATTTACGGGCGGCCGGTCACGCCCGGCGCCGCGCATATCGTCATCACCGCCCGAGGCCCCACCGGATGGGCCGAACCCGTGGTCTGGACGGTAAACGTCAGCGACGTTCCGACCCTGGATACGGTAAGCATCAACCCCTCCACCTGGGTCCGCGGTGTCTCCTCCGCCGCTGCCTCCGTCTCCCCCAACCCCGGCACCGGCACCACTCGCTCGATCTCCGGCCTGCCCGTCGGCCTCGCCCCCTCCGGCTCGGGTATCTCCGGCACGCCGAGCGAGGCCGGCTTTTTCACGCCTCTCATCACCCTGACCAATCACGCCGGCTCCGCCTCCCGCACCGCGCCGCTCGTCGTCCTCAACCGCGACCTCGAACCTATGTCCGGAGATCACGCGCCCTTCGCCGCCATCGCCCACGGCTCCGGCCGTTTCGTGCGCGTCGGCTACGGCGGCGCCATCGCAAGCTCGGACGACCTCGGCGTCAGCTGGACGCCCCGCGCCTCGGGGGTCACCACGACCCTCTCGAAAGTCGCCTTCGGCGCCGACCGTTTCGTCGCCGTCGGCAACGGCTTCGTCATCACCTCGGCCGACGGCATCACCTGGTCCGCCCCCGTGAACCTCCCCGCCACGGGCGACCCCCTCGCGGTCGCCGTCGGTGAACGGGGCATCATTATCCTCGGGAGCACGCGCGTCTTCACCTCGTCCGACGGACAGACCTGGACCAACTACCCAAGCTATCTGGTCATGTCGGGAGCCGTCGGCGTCGGCTTCTTCGAGGGCGATTACGCCGTTTATGGCACGTCCGAGACGATCATCAACCGCTCCGGCGACGGCCTCCAGTGGACCGGGCCCCTCACCCTGCCGACCAACATCTACGCCGACCTCGGCATCGGTCGCGCCGGTTCCCAGTTTCTCCGCCGGGGCTTCAACGTCGCTCTTCAATCCTCCCGCGACTCGCTCGTCTGGACCGCGCGCGGCACCAGCTCCGATCTTACCTACGTCAACGACTTCGCCCACGGCGGCGGCGTGACGCTCCTCGTCGCGCGACTGCACTCCACCCCCCTCCTCCTCCGCAACCTCGGCCCTTGGGCCGGCGATGTCGTCCAGCCCGCCGATCAGGCCGCCATCCGCGGCCAACCCTTCACGCTTGCCCTTGCCGCCAGCGAATCTCCGACCGCCTTCTTTGCCCACGGCCTCCCCGACGGACTCTCCCTCGACCCCGCCACGGGCCTGATCTCCGGCGCCCCCGGGCGCCCCGGCATCTACGGGATCACGGTCGCTTCCGCCAACGCCCTCGGCCCCAGCCGCCCGAAGCACTTCATGCTGCGCGTCAGCGACCACGCCGCTCCGCCCCCCGCCGTCGCCGGCGCCTTCTTCGTCGGCGGCGAGGTGGGCCGCCCCCTGAGCTATGACCCGCGCGTCCAGGCCGGCGCGCCTCCGATCTACGACGTCGCCCCGGCTGTTGCCTACACGATCAACGGCGCCCCTCCCGGCCTCGCGCTCGACCCGCAAAACGGCGTTCTCTCCGGCACCCCGTCGGCGCCCGGGACCTACACCACCGACTACACGCTCACCGGCCCCTTCCCCGAGACCCGCCACCGCGTCACCACCCGCATCGCCCCCGCCCAATGGCACACCACCTCGCTCGGCGACGGCAGCTCTTCCGCCAGCGAAGTCTGGTCGGCCAACGATCGCTTCGCCCTTCAACTCTCCCCCGGGCAGATGCTGTTCTCTGAAAACGGACGGGAATGGACGCCCCCCGCGCGAATCGCCCCCGCCGCCGCCGCCTTCACCGGCTTCGCCCACGGCGCCGGCCGCTATGTGCTTTCCACCTCGGGCGCCGTCTATGTCTCGGCCGACCTTTCCGAATGGACCCGCCACGAGCTCCCGCGCACCGAGGCCGTGCACAGCCTGCTCTTCGCCGCCTCCCGCTTCCTCCTGCTCGGTGGCACCGGCGCTTCGTCCTTCGTCCTGAGCTCCGCCGACGGCCAGACCTGGGCCGAGCACCCCCTCGGCCTCGATTATCGGTTTTGGCCCCGCTCGCTCGCCTACGGCAACGGTCGCTTTGTCTGCACTCTCGGCTACGGCAACATCGTCCTCACCTCCGCCGACGGCGAAACCTGGGCCGCCCATCCCACCCCGCAGCCCGTCAACGGACTCATCGCCTTCAACTCCGGCCGCTTTGTCGTCGCCACCGCCGGGGGCGCGATCTCGACCGACGGAATCGTCTGGCGGATCACCCCCGCAACCGCCGATTCGCCTTACTCCGTGCGCGACCTCCGGCCCATCGGCCGCGGATTTGTCGCCATCGCCGAGGGCTCGAAGCTCTTCGCATCCCTGACCGGCGATCACTGGTGGCTGGTCGCCCAGTATCCCCTCAACAGCATCTCCTCCGAGGGACTCGCCGCCACCGCCGCCGGCCTCGTCTGGCGCCACCGCACCGGTTACCCCGTCCACGCCGCCTTTGCCCCCGCGCGCTGGTTGCTCCCGGAAGAGGGCTCCTGGTCGGTCAATGCCCTCGCCGGCGCTCCCCTTTCCCTTCGCCTCGACTCCCTCGTGCCGCGCGACGGCCTCGTTTGGCGCGCGGACGGCCTGCCCGCCGGCCTCGCCATCGGAGCCAGCGGCGACATCACCGGCTCGACCTCCGTGCTTGGCGTCACGCGCGCACAGGTTTGGGCGGAGGACGAGTCGGGTATCTACCCGCCCGTTATCGTGGAGATCGACGTGCGCCCCACCCTCGGCGTCGCTCCGCGCCTGCATGGCCTCGCCCATCTGCCGGACGCGACCTTCGCCGCCGACTACACGCACCGGCTCCCGCTGGAATTCGACGGGCTGGACGAGACCAGCGCCGTGGAGGGGCTTCCGCCCGGCCTCGCCTACGACCCATCCACCCGCACCATCGGCGGCCGCCCCTCCGCCCCGGGCACCTTCGACCTGCGCATCACCGCGCAAGATTCCTACGGCGCCCGCGAATGGACGCGCCCTCTCCGCGTGCTCAACGGCGAACTCACCTCCGTCGCCACCGGTTTCTCCCGCGCCTTCGCCTGGAACGGACACACCTTCCTCTCCGTCGGCGCCCTGCCCAGCGGTCTGGTTTACGGTTCCACCGACGGCGTCAACTGGACCCTTCGCCTCGAGAGCCGCTATGACGATCCCATCGGTCCGCTGAACGGCGTCCACTGGGCCGCGGGCCTCTTCGTTGTCGTCGGTGACAACGGCGCCATCTTTACCTCGCCCGACGGCCTGGCCTGGACCCGCGCCCCCGCCCCGACCACGCAGCATCTGCGCGCCGTCGCCCACAACGGCACCCGCTGGGTCGCCGTCGGAGCCGGCGGCGTCGCCGTCACCTCCCTCGACGGCCTCTCCTGGCAGGCGGGCTCCACCGGCTCCACCGCGACCTTCAACGGAATCGTGCACGACGGCGCGCATTTCATCGCCACCGGCTCCGGCGGCGCCATCCGACGCTCCGCCGACGGCTCGACCTGGACCGCCGTCACCAGCGGCGTCACCACCACCCTCTACGCCGTCGCCCACGGCGGCCGCCGCTACGTCGTCGGCACCACCAACCGCAATCTCCTCGTCTCCACCGACGGCGTCGTCTGGTCCACGCTCCCCCTGCCCTTCGCCTCCAAAAGCTCCAGCAACACCCGCGGCGTCGCCTACTTTGAAGGCCTGGGCTTTGTCGCCTGCTTCTACGACGACGACATCGGCCGCACCCGTCTCCTCCGTTCGTCCGACGGGCTGGCGTGGAAGACCCTTGCCGGCTACTCCGGCAATTCCCAGGCCATCGCCGCCGGAGGCGGGCGCATCCTCGTCGCCGACGGATCGCAAGGGCGCATCCGTGTCTTCCCCGCGGATGCCGCGCCTCAGTTTGAATCGATGCCGATCAGCTTCGCGTTCCCCGGCGTCCCGTTCCACCACGACCTCGCGCCCTGGGGCCTCGCCACGCCGGTCACCGCCACCGGCCTCCCGCCCGGCCTCGTATGCGATCCCGCCACCGGAACTATCTCCGGCACGACCTGGCAGGAGGGCGTCTACTCCGTCGCGATCCGTTCCGCCGGCGATCCCGCCGCACGTTTGTCCCTCACCCTGGGCGTCCTCGCGGGCCGCCCGGGCTTTCTCGCCCCCGCCGCCAACACCTACCGGCTCTCCTGGTTTCGCGGCGAGCCGGTCGACTGGCCTGTCCCCACCGTCCGCCCCGCGACGTCCTGGCGCTCCGCCCCCGGCAGCCCGCCCCTGCCACCTGGCCTGACGCTCGATACCAACACCGGCCGTATCCGAGGCACCCCTACAGGCTCCGGCGTGTTCCTTCATCAATTCTACGCCAGCAATCTCCTCGGCGAGTCGTTTGGCTCGCTGTCGATCACCATCCTCGACCGCCCGCCGCTCATCCGCCGCCAGCCCGCCTCCCTGTCCGTCGACCGGAACAAGGACGCCCGCTTCTCCGTCGAGACCTCGCTCGGCGCCTCCGCCCGCTTCCAATGGTATCGCGACGGCGTGGCGCTCACCGACGGCGCCCGCATCACCGGGACACGTTCCCCCGTCCTCAAGATCGGTGGGGCCCTGGAGATCGACGCCGCCACCTATTCCGTCGTCGTGTCGGACGGCCATCTTTCCGCCCTCTCCCAGGCTGCTTCCCTCACCGTCCAGGCCCCCGCGGACGGTTACGACGCCTGGGCCACCCAATACGCCTCCGCCCTCGGCGACACCGCGCCCGCCGCCTCGCCCTTCGGGGACGGCGTCGCCAACCTGCTCCGCTACGCCTTGGGCTTGCCGCTCTCCCCCGTCTCGTCCTCGGACTACCTCCAACTCTCCCGCCGCGGGGACGAGCTTGTGCTCCTCTACGTCCGTCCCGCCTCCCGCCCCGATCTCGTCTTCCGCCCGGAGGCGAGCACCGATCTCCAAACTTGGAGCGCCGCCGGGCTGCGCCATTCGCGTGTTCCGGGCGGGACCGATTCCGTATGGGAAACGTGGGAGGCCGCGCACCAAATCGCGGATGACTCGCCGATTTTTATCCGCCTTCGCGTTGAAACCGGCTCCCCGTGATGCGCGCGAGCCACGGCCGTGCCGGAATCTGCTCCCGCGCCATCGCCTGCTCCGAAGGCATCGAGGCGTTGTTCGTCGACCGGGCCCGGCAGGTTACGGAGGCGGCGGCGAGAGGGAAGAAAATCGATGGACAAAGCCCCGACCCCTTTGGGCGCCACGCCACCGCCCTCGCCACCGACCAGGCCATCCTCGTCGAGTTCACCCACGTCGGCCAAACCGTGCGCGTCTTCGGCTTCAGCGGCCGCCCCGTCGAGCTCCAGCTCGACGGCCGTCCCGTCCGCTTCGCCCCGCTTCTCACCGGCGCCGGCTCCGTCCTCCTCGCCGGCGAGAACTTCGCCTGGCAACCCGAGCTGCCCGCCCGCAGCCCTCCCCGGCTGGAGCATCACCGCCCGCGCCCTATGAAAACGCCCCGCCTCTTCGCCGCACCCCTTCTCTTCCTCGGCATGCTCGGCGCCACCGCCCCGCTCCGCGCCGGCGGCGGCCTCCACCTCGTCGGCGTCGAGGAGCAGACGCGCTTCGAGGCACCTGCTCCGCTGCTCGCCGGCCAGCCCGCCACCCTCGAGCTCCTCATCCCGCCCCAGGTCGATCCTGCCACGCTCCGGCCCCGGGTGCGGCAACTGGCCGGCGCCCTTGGCGCCCCGCTCGCCGTCGACGCCGTCATTCTGCCCTCCGCCGCCATCGAGGACACTCGCGTCATCCGCCTCCGCCTCACCCCGTCGTCCGTCCAACGAGTCACCCGCCTCGCCCTCTGGCTCGGCGAATTCGGCCCCGTCGCCCTCACCGTTTTCCCCGCCGCCGACAAACGCGAAGACCTTCCCCCCTCGCCGCCAGCCGTCTCCGCCTCGCCGTCTGGGGCGTGCAAAAGGGGGCGGGGTGTTGTTTGTTGAATTCTCCTCCTGGACCTGCCCTAGCCAACAACCCCGGCCTATCCTCGTGGTTGGCCCTATCCGCAAGCTCCCCCCCGAGACTGCGCATCCGAGGCTTGTTGAGACTGCAATCCCGGTGTCGAAGTGGCGTTGAGAATTGAAGACGGAGAAGGGCGCCGTCACAGGACGCAAGCGGCGCAAAACAAGGAGCCCGTGGTCGTTTTCGTGGAATTGCTTTTTCGACTTCTGCGCCGTTTTGCGGCCAGCCTTGCAGCTTCCAAAATCCGGGTTGAATCGGATCGGTCCGCGCCGAGCTACGGGGGAAACGCAACGCGTTCCTCCGCCTCTTGGGTGACATGCGGGCCAGACAGGGCTGGCGGGGCTTGTCCCCCATTGTCCCCGGCAGGGCGGAGGTTTTTGGGGGCGCTGGCACGCCTGCTTCCAGGGCCGCCAGTTCAGAGAGAGCGGTCGGCGAGCACCCGCAGCAGGGAGACCGAGTAGATCGTGCAGCCGTCGCCCAAGGGGGACACGCGAAGCACAAAGGGGAGGGGGCCCGGCTCGAGGCGCGAAAGCACGGCGCGATCGAGCTCGAGCGGGAGGTCGACGATGACGGCGTTGGTGCCCTCGCTGGTGCCGGCGGGCAGCGGGAGGCGGGTGCCGGCCACTTCGAGCGAGGCTTCGCCAGTCTGAAGGTCGCGCGCGACGAGTCGGACAAGGAGGCGTCGCGTCGCGCGCAGTTCTTCAACGGAAAGGTCCGCGAGGTCGAAGACGGCGGTGCGCTCTTCGCCGGCGGAAAGGTCGGCGACGACGAGGTCGGAAAAGTGCTGGGCGGTCTCGCGCCGGGCGGAGGGCTCGGGGGCGTTTTCCAAGGCGACGCGGAGAATTTCGCGCGAGGCGAGCGGCCGGGCGAACTCCACGGCGAGATCGGGGCCGGCGCGGCGGGCGGCGAATTCCGCGGGGAAAATGCCGAGCGCGGAAGCGTCGTCGGCGAGGCGCAGCCCGGAGGCTTCGCGGACTTTTGCCCCGGCCGCGGCACGGAGGCGGAGGGAGGCGGCGCGGGGGAAGGGCGAGTCGTTGAGGAGGTAAACGAAGAGGCGGCCGTTCTCATTGACCGCCACCGGGATGAGGGCGGGATCGGCGCTTTCCGAGACGACGATCGGGCCGCGGAGGTCGGCGCTGTGGCGATACATCAAAAACTCGCCGTCGTTTTTGAACCAGCCGCGGCCCCAGAGGGCGTGGAGGGCGCGTCCGGCGGCCTTGTCGCGGGCGCGGAGGATAAGTTCAAGGATGTCGCGGTAGTTGTAGTAGGCGCGGTTGAGGTCGGTGAAGGCCTTGGCGGCCTCGGGGGAGCGGCGGTCGCCGGGCGCGACGTCGTCGAGGTCGTTGGCCTCGGTGTTCCAGATGGGCCAGCGTTTGCCGTGGCGCGCGAGGGTCCAGGCGGTGGCGACGTCGTAGCTGGCGGCGATGGAGGCGGGGGCGGTGTTGTAGTGGTGCTCGGTGAGGAAGTCGATGTGCTCGTGGGAGGCGTCGAGGAAGGGCGCGACGTAGTCGGTGAGCTGGCTGAAGAAATCCTCGCCGAAGACGCCCGAGGACATGCCGCCGATCTTCACGTGGGGATTGGTCTCGCGGAGGCCGAGGGCGGCCGCGTTGAAGAATTTGGCATACATCTCGCCGCCGAGGCGGGCGGGCATGTGGTTGAACTGGGTGGGATCGTTCCACGCGCGACGGCCGCGGTTGCCGCCCGGGTCGCCGGGGCCGGCGCTGAGGGTGGACTGGCCGCGATTGATGTGGCGGGCCCACATGAAGGGCTCGTTCCAGAACTCGATGCGGCGGAGCGTGGAGTCGGGGCGCTCCTCCGGGTGCCAGGCCATGCGCCCGATCTGGCGAAACATCTCGCGGATGCCCTCGGCGTAGCCGTCAAGATCGGTGTCCATCCAGCGTGGGCGGGCCCAGAGGTTTTCGTTGGTGATGGTGTGGACGATGTTGTCCTCGGCCTCGCCGGCGCGGGCGATCTCGGGTTTGAGCGGGCGCACCATGCCGGCGCCGGTCTCGGCGCTGAAGTTGGTGTGGTCGAGCGGGCGGAGGGAGCCGGGGCGGAGGAGGCGGAGGATGTTGTCCAGGCTGCCTTCGACGGGCGGATCGTTGAAGTGGGCGGGTCCGACCTCGTTGCTTTGGAAATTGTGGTTGGCGATGTGGTAGCCGAAGAGGCCCTTGGGGACCTCGGCGACGTGGTTGAAGACATCGAGAAGGGCGGGGGTGACGTCGATGACCACGGGGGCGGCGGGCGGGGGCTCGCCGGCGCCGCGCGCGGAGTGGCGCACGGCCTCGAGGGAGCGGACGGTGAAGGGGACGGAGCCGACGCCGAAGGGATTGGCGAGGCCCACGGCGATGGCGTCCACGCGGGAAAGGTCGGGGAACTCGCGGGTATTCGGGCCCGAGCCGACGCCGGGGTGGGCGGAGCCGCGGGCAAAGAGGGCGAAGTCGATGACGTGGTCTTGGAGGCCGCCCAAGAGGGGTGCGGCGGTGCGGCGGGCGAACCAGGTCTCGCCCTGGACGCGGAAGGCGAGGGCGGCGGCGGGGACGAGGGGCCAGCGGGCGTCGGCGGGCGGCGCGGCGGAGTCGACGACGAGGCGGAAGCCGTCGAAGCGGCGGAGATCGAGGGGCTTTTCAAACTCGAGCACGGCCCACTGGCCCTCGTGGCCGTCGACGCGACCGGGCGAGGCGTGGGCGATGAGGCCAAGGGCTGCGGAGGCGGGGGCGATGTCGATGGACTGGACGGGGAAGAAGCTGCCTTTGGTGCGGCGGAGGCGGAGGGCGCCGGCCGGGCCGGCGATGCGGCCGTTGAGTTCGAGGAGGCGCTCGGCGCGGAGTTCGCGGGTGAGCCAGGTGCCGGTGACTTTGCGGCCGGAGGGGCGGGTCTTGTCGGAGCGCCAGGGCGGGATGCTGGCGTCGGGGTCGGGGGTGTAGGTGAAGGTTTCGGGGCTGATCGCGAGATCGAGGGTGATGCCGTAGAGGGTCTCCCTCGGGCGGGCGGAGCCGGGCTCGCGGAGCGTAGCCGAAAAACGGATACGGCCGGCGGCCCGTTCCCCCGCGACCGTGAAGGCCTCCGCGGGATTGGGGTGGGGCTGGAGGGGCCCGGTGAAGCCGATGCGGCTGACGCCGAGGTAGCGGATCTCGCCGCGGGAGGCGGGCCAGTCGGGTTGTCCGTCGGGGCCGAGGGGGAGGGTGAGCACGAGGTCGCCGTAGACGGTGACGTTGACGGTGCGCACGCCGCCGCCGCCGGGGATGCCGTGTTTTTCCTGGTCGGTGAGGGTGACGGCTTCGCGGAGGTGGAGGCGGAGTTCGCGGGGGGCGTCGGCGCGGGGCGCGGCGGCGGCGAGGTCGGCGAGCGGGAGGGAGTCGGTAATGGTGAGCGCGGAGGCGGGGCCGGCGTAGGGGGCGGCGGGGGCCGCGCCGGGCGCGGCGAAGGCGCAAGGCCCAATGACCAATGACCAATGAGCGAAGAGGAGTGCGGGAAGGCGGCGGAGGGCGGTGCGGCGCGGGAGCGGCAGGGCGGCGGAGGGCATGGGGAGGGTGTCGCGGAGAGGGAGGCGAAGCCGTGGGGATCAGGGAGCAGGCGGCGCGGTCTAGTTGTCCGAATCGGGCACGGGATCGGCCGGAGGGTGAAAGTAGAGGAGCTCGATGCGGTCGCCGGAGGGCACGGCGAGGGCGAAATTGCGATTGCTCTTGGAGAGGCTGAGGGTGTGGCGAGCGACAAGGGACCACGCGGAGTCGGTCTGGGCGGCGACGCGGAGGTGGAACATGCCGCCTTCCTGACCGGGGCGGGTGGTCAGGGGCAGGGGAGTGAGGGTGTTTGGGCGGGTGAGGGCGCGCTCCTGGTTGAGCTGCACGGCGAGCTCGCGGCCGGTAAAGTTGTAGAAGCCGAGGGTGCCGGAGGGGAGGGCGTTTTCCGAGACGTCGTAGGCGAGGGTGCGGATTTGCGGGCTTGCGGGGGACGCGGCGAGGAGGATGAGCACGTTTTTCCAGGAGGCGGGGAAATCGACGCGGGCGAGTTCCGGCGGGGTGGGCGCGGCCGGGTCGCGTTTGGCGCCGGCCGGCAGGGCTTGATGGAGCACGAGGCCGGCGGCGGGTGGTCGAAGGACGGGTTCGGAGAGGGCGCCGATGGGAAGTCTGAGGGAGAGGGGTTTGTCGGAGACGTAGAGGGTGGCGGGAAGATCCGGGGGGAGCTGTTCGGCCCGGACGATGACGAAGAAGGAGAGGCTTTGCTGAGGGAGGGCGGCGGGTGTGCCCGCGGAGCGCGTGGCCGCCCGCGGGGTTTGCGCGGAGAGCGCGGGACCGAGGCAGGCGAGGGCGAGGAGGGCGGAGGTGCCGCGGAGCAGCCGGTAAAGGAGACCGTTCATATGTCGGAGGGCGTGAGCCAGCGGAAGGAGACGATCCGAAAGCGGCGGCCAAAGCGTTGGTTTTCGGCGTTGATGGCCATGGCGGTGCCGGTCGCGTTCATCCAGAGGTGTGCCGGCTGGGTGTCGTCGACGAAATCGGGCAGGCGCTGGACGATGGCCTCGCACCAAGCGCGGCCGGTGACCTCGCCGGTGGCCGGGTTGCGGACTTCGCCGAAGGTGCGGATGCGGAAGGTATCCGAGCGGACGGAGAGCACGGGCCCGAGGATTTGGAGGAGGTCGGCCTGGGTGAGGTAGCCGGGGGCGGCGGCGGCGGCGTTGGCGAGTCCGGAGGGGGCGCGTTCGAAGACCGAAGTGCCGCTGCGAATGCCGGCGCCGGCGTTGTAGTTGTAGTTGGGGAGGGTGAGGTTGGAGTTGTTGCGGACGGTGGGCTTGGTCTTGGCGGCGGCGCTGGCAAGGTGGTCGTTGATGCGGCTGAAGGTGGGATTGGGGTTGTTGAGGTTTCCGCCGAGGTTGAGGTCATCGGTGGCGGCGGCGGAGCGGTCGATGGCGAGTTGGAGCGGGCCCATGTAGTCGGCCCAGCCGACGATGCCGGCCGTGAGGCTGGCGGTGGGGTTGCGGTTGACGAGGCGAGCCATGGAGGGGAAGGGCCCGTGGAGGCGGACGGAGCGGACGATCTCGGCGGCGAGGCGGTCGATCTCGGCGGCGGAGAGGCTGCGGAAGCCGGAGTGGATGGCGGGGGTGCCCATGCCGGAGGAGCCGGCGACGGCGCCGAGGCGGGGAAAGGGGAGGCGGGGAAAGGCGACTTCGCCGGCGACGGCGACGTCGGCGTCGTCCGCGTCGAGGACCGGGGCGCCGAGGGTGGAGGAGAGGAGGGCCTTCCACGCCTCGACGGAGGTGGAGTTGGCGTTGAAGGCGCCGGCGAGGAGGAGGCGGGAGGCGGCGCGATCAAAGTCGCGCAGGTCGGAGGCGAGGGCGGCGACGCCGAGGTTTGCCGGATCCCAGAGCGCGTGGCGCGGGTTCCTGAGGGGGAAGGCGGGGGTGCCGGCGAGCGGGACGGTGGAGAAGTAGTAGCGGTCCCAAAGGGCCTGGTTGACGAGGTAGGACAGGTCGAAGTGGAAGTTGCGCGAGGAGCGGTCGGGGTTGAGGGAGAGGCCGGACCAGTCGGCGAGGCCGCGGACGTGGTTGGCGTTGGTCGAGGTGCGCAGGGAGGTGGCGGGCTGGACGCGGGGGTCGGCGAAGGAGTTGCCGATGGCGTAGGCGGGGGTGGCCGAGGCGGTGTAGCCGGGGTCGTCGTCGAGCTGGCCGGTCGCGGGGGTGAGCTGGGCGTGTTGTAGTGCTCCCAGGGATACGACCCCGGTCTCGCGGCGCGGCAGGTGAAAGAGGATGCAGCGCAGGGTGGCGGAGGCGCTGTCGCCGCTGGGATCGCCGGGGTTGGCCACATAGGCGTTTTCGTCTCCGTCGGTGGCGACGATGATGTTGTCGTAGTTGGCGCGGAGGGTTTGGAGCTGGGTGACGGAGCCGTTGTTGTTGTTGATGAAAATGGCGTTGCTGTCGTGGTTGCCGTAGAGGCCGGCGGACCAGTATTGGGCGTTGGTCACGTTGGCGCCGTCGTTGGCGGCGAGGTTGTGCTCGGGGGCGGCGGGGTTCTGGTTGGCGATCCATTTGCCGCGCACGATGGCGTTTTGGGTGATCTGCTGGGAGCCGCTGGTCCAGAGGCTGGAGGTCTCGTTGACGCTGCCGTCCATGATGCCGAGGAGGCCGACGGCGAGGAGGAAGTCGCTCGGGGTGAGGGGAAAGACGGAGCTCGGGAGTTGTTTGATGGAAGCGGCTTGGGAGCCGTTGTAGCGGTAGTGGTTGCCGGAGGGGAAGCCGTCCGTGCCGGCGGCGTCGATGCCGGGGCCGGCGACCACGAGCGGGGAGGAGACGGGGCCGACCACGGGGAGGTAGTTGCCGGTGGAGGTGCGGGGGGCGGCCCAGCGCACGCCGGCGACGCGCTGGAGGAGGGTGCCGGTGGGGCGGCCGCCGGCGTTGAAAGAGGCGCCGGAGCGAAGCTCGAAGTCGGAAAGAAGATCGTTGGGGATGGAGAGGGTGACGGTGGCGCGTTGGCCGACTTGGTCGGCCGGGATGGTGATAACGCCGGTGTCGCGAAGGAAGTGGAGGCGGAAGCCGGGGCGGAGGACGCGCTGGCTGGCGGGTTTGAGCGCGCCGGCGTCGGTGAGGTCGTCGTTTTCGTCGAGCGTGAAGACGATCGCCTCGCCGGGGGGAATCGCGGTGGGGGCGAGCACGAAGCCAAGGCCGTCGATCGGCAGGTTGCCGGTGGCGTAGTAGGCGTGGCTGAAGGGGGTGGTCCCGGTGGGCGCGGGCGAGGCCGGTTTGGAGGCCATGCCGACGATCGGCATGAGGGAGGGGTGGGCGTAGTTGGCGGCGGTGCCCGTCTCGCGCGTGGTGCCGAACCACACTCCGTAGGTGGTGGGGGCGAGGGTGACGTCGTAGGGGTTCCAGAGGACGATCGCCGGGAGGTAGACGAGGTCGACGGCGGAGTTGGCGGCGTTGGCGGTGGGGGTGATCCAGAGTTGAAAGCGCAAAACGACCGGGTGGATGCCGACCTGGGTGTCGGTGGTGGGGCGCGGAGTGACGGTGGGATTGTTGCCGGAGAGCAGTCCGGTCGTGGGGTGGCCGAGCTGGACGTAGGAGCGGAGGGAGCCCCAGGAGGGCAGGCGAGCGGGGCGGGTGCCGGGGAGGGAGGAGGGGAGCAGGTCGGCGAAGATCTCGTCGTTGTCGCCCAATCCCGGGGGAGCCGTGGAGCCGAGGAGGCCGGCGGTGAGGTCTTTTTTAAGGCCGCCTTTGGAGACATCGGCGAGCACGCCGAAGCTGTGGGTGGTGAGGTCGTGAAAGCGGGTTTTCACGTCGTTCGCCGAGAGCCCGTCGACGAAGCCGAGTTGTTCGAGGAAGAGCGCCTGCTCGGGGCTGGGGCCGGTGGCGGGAGATTGCGAGTAGGCCGACAGGCCGCTCACGTGTTCGAGCCCGAAGCGCGGGGCGAGTTGGGAGCGCAGTCGCCGGATGCTCGCGTTGTTGGAGTTGCGGCGAACATCGACCAGATCGGCGCGCGCCTTGACGCCCTCGTCGCCGATCCACCAGGCGTAGCGGCCGACTTCGTAGCCCGCGGGATCCGGGGCCGCGGCGGGGTCGAGGCCGGGAATCAACGGGGAGCGGATCGACTCGATCGGGGCGAGAACGTAGTCGGCGACGGCCGCGCCGACGGTGTTGGGGCCGACAAGCAGGGCGGCATCCCGGCCGGCAATGGTGAAGGAGTCGAAGGCCGTGGAGGCGGGGCCAAGCAGACTCGACTCGGCCTCGGCGAGGCTGGAGGGGCCGAAGGTGATCGAGGAGCCCGAGTCGGGGATGGCTTCGGGGTTGCCGAGCAGGTTGGTGACGGAAGCGGAGGGAGCGGTGCCACCGGGGTTGGAGGTGATCTCGCCGAAGCGGGCGATGTTGGTGGTCTCGGCGGAGAAGGCGGCGGAGTTGTTGCCCGAGACAAGCCAGGTCAGGTGCGCGGGACGGTGGAGATGGAAGTTGTCGTCGCGGTAGCCGCCCCAGACGCCGGTCCAGTGGCGGGTTCCATTGCGGGGAGGGGTGATACCGTAGGTGGCGAGGTCGGTGCGCGGGTTGTTTTCGCCGATCGTGGCAGTGGCGGTTATGCGCTGGTCGGGCCCGGCGCTGCGTTGCAGCTCGCCAAGCGCCACGTGCAGGGCGAAGAGCGCGTTTTGGCGCGCTTGGGCGAGGTTTTGGGTGTTGGTCGCTACCTGGGTCTCGACGCGGGTGAAGGTGGCGAGGCCGAGGAGAATGAGGACGAGAAAGCTCACCAATACGATGGTGACGATGAGCGCGAAGCCTCGCGGATGGGGAGCGTCGCCGAGGCCCTTGCGCCACCCGGTGCGGGATGGAGCGAGGTCCTGGCGCCGAGAAACTGGGAGCGGGTGGGGGTTCACGAAGGGGCGTCGTGGGTTGAACGATAAAGTAATGATTTGGGCCGGGGTATGTCGAGCGACTTACGTTATTTTTCGGAAGCGCGCGAGAGGCAGCGGGGGCGGAGGCAGACGCCTGCACCGGAGGGCGGATGCCGGGGCTGTGGCGGCCTGGGGTGGGGGGGAATGGGACGGATGCGCGCGCCGCGCCATTCCGGATCATGGGCAGGATGCCCATGTCATTTTGGTCAGGGCGGGGTCAGTTCTCCCTCCACGAATTGGATCTGGCGGCGGAGGACGTGGCGGATGGTGGAGGCGGGGATGGCGCGGACATCGCCGCCGGAGTGGCTCGCGGCGAGGAAGGCGGCGGCGCCGGCGGCCTCGCCGATGGCGGTGACGCCGGACATGACGCGATAGGACGAGTGCGCCTCGTGCGTGCCGCTGATGCAGCGGGAGCCGAGGAGGAGGTTGTCGGCATCGCGCGCGATCAGGCTGCGATACGGGATGTGGTAATAGCCCGGGTCGGGGATCTTGACCATGCGGGTCTCGCCGCCGTCGGGATCGTGGATGTCGATCTCGTAGGCGCAGGCCGCGACCATGTCGGCAAACTTCGCGGCGGAGAGGCAGTCGTGCTCGTTGAGGATGTAGTCGCCGACGACGCGGCGGCCTTCGCGCACGCCGAGGCGGGAGGAGATTTGCAGCAGCTCGCAGTGCGCGAAGGCGGGATGGTCGCGGCGGAAGATGGCGATCATCTCGTCGACGAAGCGGCGGCCTTTTTCGTAGGCGGCCTCGACGGAGCCGGGCTGGGTGGGGTCGACGCCGAGGATTTCGTTGGAGTTGAAGAGGAGGCGTTCGCCGTCGGGGTAGGGGAAGACGACGACGTGGGATTTGGGGTTGGCGGTTTCACCGCGGGCCTTGGCGGCCTGGTAGAGGGGAGTGAGCTCGTCCCAAAGCGAGTCGACGCCGCCGCGGGAGCGAAACTCGGGGACGCGGAGCTTGGATTTGTCGATGCGGCCGAGGGTGAAGGTGAGGGTGGCGGCCTGGAGGCGTCCGTCGGCCTCGCGGCCTTTCATGCACTCGCAGCCGGCGAGGGCGGAGAGGTTGCCGTCGGCGGTGGCGTCGATGAAGACGGAGGCGGCGACGCGCGTGCCGTCGTCGAGGGTGAGCGAGGCGAGGCGGCGGCCGGAGCGCTCGACGGCGGCGACGCCGGCCGAGGTGCGGACCTCGAGCTTGGGCTCGGCGGCGAGGAGGCGGCGGTAGGTGGCGGCGAGTTCGGCCTCGTCGTAGCTGTGGCGCGGACAGGAGGGGCGCTCGTCGCGGGTGGAGTGGACGTAGACGGCGGGGAAGAGCTCGCGGTGGATGCCGAGGTTGATGGGGCGGTGGTCGGTGCCGTGGAAGCGGCAGACGAGGGAGACGGGCGAGTGCACGCCGGTGCCGCCGATCTCGGGTGATTTTTCGAGGAGGAGGGTGCGGGCGCCGTTGCGGGCGGCGGAGAGGGCGGCGCAGATGCCGCCGGCGCCGGCGCCGGCGACGATGACATCGTAGTGGGAGGGCATGGCGGAGAGTGGGCGGGGCGCTGCTGGTCGGACCGGCCTGACCGATTGGATCGATCGGACCGATCAGCGCGATGAGGAGCATCGCGCTCCGCCGAGTCAGAGGTCGATCTCGGGGGCGACGAAGGCGGGGTTGTCGTCGGGTTTGTCGACGGGGGCGTCGCTGTTGCGGAAGGGCGCCAACTCGGCGGGCTGGGCGGAGCCGACGACGGGCAGTTTTTCCTGGATCACGATCTCGGCGCCGTCGCGGACGATCTTCACCGGGCGGTCGCTGGCGAGGTGGATGGTCTCGGAGCGGCCGTCCACGGTGACGGTGATCACCTTGCCATTCTCGCTGGAGGCGAAGGTGGGCGAGGGGCGTCCGGGGCGGACGGGGTAGAGGACGACGGCGAGGTCGCGCTTGCCGCCGAAGGGGAGCGAGACCCACTGGCAGTGTTCGCCGAAGCGGTATTCAGGAAGGGAGGACGATTTGTCGCCGGGGAGGCGGACGTCGCGGCCGATGACGGGGCCGTGGCGGTGGGAATGCCACTGGCCGCCCATCCAGGGGTGGGGGTTGCGGTCGTCGCCCTTGGGGTGGTCCTCGGGGCGGACGGCGTGGCCCCAGCCGAAGCCGTTGATGTCGGCGGCGGAGGCGTCCTGGCCGGTGGCGACGAAGAGGGCGAGGTCGACGCCGAGCTGGCCCTTGAAGTCGAGCCGGTCGCGGGAGCGCCGGGGGTTTTCGTGGACGAGGAGGTGGAGGTTGGAGCGCGGGGCGTGGCTGAACTTGATCGCGCCGGAGCGGAGGGCCTCGTCGATCGCGGCGAGCACGGCGGGGGCGTCGCGCTCGAGGCGGACGGGGGTGGTGCGGCGGGTGGCGGCGGCCTGGCGGGCGACGGCGACGAGGCGCTGCGCGGCCTCGGGGCCGGCGCCGAGGAGGCCGAGGTGGCGGCCGAGCTCGTCCATGAGCGGCTCGGTCTGCGAGGGGGAGTAGGCGGCGTCGCGGATGTAGGCTTCGAGGTTCTCGACGAGGACGAGGCGCAGGCGCGACTCGATCTGGGCGGGCGGGAACTCATCCTCGAGGTCGCCGCCGAGCTCGTCGCGGATGACGAGGTAGTCGGCGAAGGGCGACGCGGCGGGATGTTTGACGAGGAGGGAGAGGCGACGGTTGGTCTTGGGCGAGGTGCGGATGGCGGAGTAGTCCCAGAGCGCGCGTTGAGAGGCGTAGGGCTGGGTCATGAGCTGGAGGCTGTCGTTGGTGTTTTCCGCGACGAAGAGGTCGCCGGCCTCGTGGGTGGCGAAAGCCATCGCTTTGGCGACGGGGGAGGAGGCGGTGAGGCCGAAGGACACCTTGTTGTGGGTCCAGTCGGGGTTCATGCGCGGGCTGTAGAAGCTGGCGTAGTCGACGGCCAGATACGCGCCGGAGCCCCAGAAGGTGAAGGAGAGTTCGTCGCCTTGGTAGTGGTTGCGGGCGGGGCCGGCCTTGAGGGTGACGAGGGACTCGCCTTCGCGGTCGCCGAAGCGGGAGCGGAGGAAGGCGCCGACGCCGCCGTAGTAGCGGGAGCGGAGAGTCCAGTCGGGATTGGCGGGCAGGGAGGGGTCGGCGGAGAGCAGGGTATTGGAGAGCTGGCCGGGGCGGATGCCGTTATAGTTGGAGGAGCTGTTCGCCGCGGCCATGAGATCGGCGGAGAAGCGGGGCTCGATCTTGGCGTAGCCGAGGGCGGCCTGGCGGAGGACCTCGGTGCGCATCTCGGGGCCGGAGTCGCCGAGGGCGACCTGGCCGCGGGACGTGCGGCGGGGATCCCAGGGGGTGACGAGGTTTTCAATAAACTCGACGGCGGCGCGGAAGTGGGGATCGCCGAAAACGTTCACCAAGCCCGAGCGGTGGAAGGCGTGGGCGGTGGGGAGGAACACGGAGAAGGCGTGGCCGGTGTAGCCGGGGGACTCGGTCCAACCGCCGCCGGGCTGCCAGGAGGAGCGGGCGATGTCGGCCTGGATCTCGCGCCTGGAGTAGGTGGCCCAGCGCTGGGCGTGCGGGTGGGTGTGGATCTGGGCCGCGATCATGCCGGGGATGTTGTGCATGTCGGTGTGGAAGTTCGGGTTTCCGATGCCCCAGTCGTAGTAGCGGCCGTTCCAGAAATCGGGGTCGGCGAAGATGTAGGCCATGGCGGCCATCGAGCGGTTTTGATCGCGGAGCCCGGTCTTGCGCCAGAGGTTGTTCATGGAGTTCATCCAGATGGTGGCGCGGACGCCGCGGGGGGCGGTGGTGGGGTTGAGGCCACCGGCGGTGAAGCCGTTCTGCCAGATCCAGCGGGGTTCGGGGCGGAAGCCGCCGCGACCGGTGAATTCGAAGACCAGGGCGTTGGCGGCATCGGCGGAGCGGATGCGCTGAACGGTGGCCCAATCGCGGCCGAACTTCGCGTCGACGGTCTCGACCGGATTGCCGCGGTTGTCGGTGGAGCGGACGAGGGTTTTCTCCATCTCGGCGATGTAGGCCTGGACCTCGCGGGCCAAGGGGGTGCGACCGGCCTTGATCTCGGCCTGGAGGGCGACGATGTCTTCGAGGCCGCGGAAGATGCCGCGGTCGACGTTGCGGTCCATGTCGGGCCAGGTGAGGATCCAGTCCTTGGTCTTGGTGACGGGGAGGTGGGCGTTGCGGACGAGGACTCCGACGGCGATGGACTCGACCGGGGTCGAGCGGTTGCGGGCGAGTTGTTCGGCGCGGCGCTGGACTTCGTTGGCCGGGGGTTCGGGGTCTTTGCGGAGGCGTTCGGCGACGATGGCCTCGTCCGATTGCGCGGGCCAGCCGAGCTGGCGCATGCGGGCTTCGATGGCGGCGGGATCGTCGGTCTTCCGGCCCGCCTTGTTGAACTCCTCGCGGACGCGACGGGTGAGGGCGTCCTTTTCGCGTCTGACCTCGTTGGCGACGCTGCGCTCGCGGTTGGCCCGCAGCTCGGCGAGGGCGTCGGCGCGGGTTTCGGAGGGCGGGATGATCTCCGGGACGGAGTGGGCGGCGAGGCCCCAGGAGCGGGAGGCGGTGGAGGTGCGGACGACACGGGCCACGGGCGAGGCGGGGTCCTCGGCCTCCAGGGTGCGGGTGTGGGGCGCGCCGGTAATGGGCACGCGGATACGGAGGTGGCCCTTGGCGTTGCCCTGCACGATGGCGCGCGGGCGGTTCTGGAAGGTGGGGTGCCAGCGGGTCATGTTCCACGCGTAGAGGCCGAGGGCGGTGCGTTTCTGGGCGCGGTCGGCCTTGTTGTAATACCAGGCCCAGGGACCCTTCATGTATTGGTAATCGTGCCATTTCGGATCGAGGCGGAAGAACTCGTTGAGGTCGGGCCATTCGCCGCCGCGGATGTCCTCGCGGCGCCAGGCGCGGAGGGGTTTTTCGGAAGGGGTGCCGCGCTGGTTGCCGCTTTCCCAGTCGAACCAAGGGTTGGCGAACTGGGTGTCGGGGGCGAGGTCGGGAGTGAGGTCGATGACCCAGGTGGCGGAGATTTCCATGCTGTCCTCGATTTGCACGACGGGGGAGCCGGCGGTGAAGGTGAGCGAGGAGCGCCACGAGGCGCCGGAGGCGTCGGCGTAGGTGAGGGCGAGGCCGATGGTGGCGGGGCCGCGCTCGGTGGGTTCGGTGGTGAGGGACCGCAAGTCGGCGCCCTCGATGTAGGCATGGGAGCCGTAGAAGGCGGGATCGTCGCCGGCGCTGAATCCGGCGATCGGGCCTTGGGGGCCCCGTCCGTCGCGAGAGGGGATCAGTTTGTTGTTGGGGACGAGGAAGCGGGCGGGGCCGGTGTTGATGAGGAAGTAGTCGCCCTGGCGCTCGACCTTGATCGGCGTGCCGGGGAAGGCGGCCGGCGAGGCGGCCCCCTGGCCCCAGGTGAGGTTGACGTCGAACTTGGGCGCGGAGCCGGGAGGGGCGGGCGGCTGGGCGCGGGGATTGGGCGTGGCGAGGTGGAGCCACAGCACCCATTCGCCGGTCTTGACCGAGCCGTCGGGGTGGGTGGCGAGCGCGCGGGTCTGGAAGAAGGCGCGCTGGCCGTTGACGAGGGCTCCGAGCGTATTGAGGGCGGGGCCGGGCGCGGCAAACTCGTGGGTGAAGCGGACCGCCTGGGGACCGTGATCGACGCCAAAGGGGTCTTCGATGACGAAGGTTTTCTCGCCTCGCGGCTGGGCATGGGCCGCGGCGGGGAGCGAAAAGGCGAGCGCGAGGAGGGCGCAGAGGGCGAGGATGGGGCGCATGGGGAGAAAGAGAACGAGGAGGTGAAAGAGAAAGATCAGGGGGCGACGGGCCCGCCGTGGGCGATGGAGTGCTCGACGGCGAAGGCTAGGCGCATGGTGGCGAGGGCGTCGGCGGCGGGGACGAGCGGGCCGCGGTCGGCGGCGATGTTTTCCAGGTAACGACGCAGGAAGCCGCTCATGTCGTGATGGAGCTCGTTCTGCGCGTCGGCGGAAAAGTCCTCGGTGCGCTCGAGCACGGTGTCCTTTTGCCCGTGGTCGTAGCGAAAGAGGTGGAGCTTGGTGCCGTAGAAATCAGCGAGGCAGGAGGCCTCGGTGCCCATCAACGAAAGGCGAAACTCGTGGCCGGGCGTGGCCGCCCAGTCGACGGCGACCGGCGGATGGCGGCGATACCAGCAGGGGGCGCGGTTGTGGAAAATCTCGAGCGAAGCGTGGCGGCCGTCGGCGGTCTCGAGTTGCACGTTCACGTGGTCGGGCACGTCGGGCGGATAGAAAGGCAGCGAGTTGCGGCGCGAGCGAAAGGCCTGCACGCGGGCGAAGTCGCCGAACCAGGAGCGGAGCATATCCAGTTGGTGGATACCACAGTGGAAGACGATGCCGCCCCCGAGATCGCGACGCAGGCGCACCTGGGAGGCGGGGTCCGCGCCGGGCGCGTCGGACCACCAGTGGCCTCTCGAGTCGACGCAGGAGGCCGAGAGCAGCTCGCCGAAGAAGCCGGCGCGCAGGAGCTCGGTGAGGCGGCGCGGCATCTTGGAGTGGATATACTCGAAGTTGATCTGCAGGGAGCCGCGCGAGGCGGCGGCGGCGCGGACCATTTCCTCGCACTGGGGGAGGGTGGGCGCCATGGGCTTCTCGCAAAGGACGTGGAGGCCGAGCGAGAGGGCCTCGAGGGTGGCGGCGTGGTGCTGGTGGTTGGCGTTGATGATGAGCGCGACCGTGGTCGCCGGGTGCGCCGCGACGAGGGCGGAAAGGGAGGTGTAGCCGGGCAGGCACGTTTCGGCCGTAAAGGCGGCCACGCGCTCGGCGGAGCCGCTGACAAAGCCGGAGACGGTGTGACCGAAGGCTTTGATGTCACGCAGGAAGCCGCGGGCGACGCGGCCGGTGCCGACAAGGGCAATGACGGGGGCGGGCATGGGGCAGGGCAAGAAGGTGAAACGATAAAGTAAGCGAAGGGCAATCGCGATCCGCGGTGTGCGGCCGAAAAAGTTTGTGCCGAGGGGGACCGCGGCCAAACGGCCGTTCGGCTCGCGCGCCAAGCCTGCGGATTCAGGCGAGCTCCTCGCGCCAGTGGGCGGGTGGCACGCCGAGGCGGCGCCGGGTCCAGTGGGTGAAGTGCGCGGCGTCGGCGAAGCCAAACTCGGCGGCGATCTCCTTCATGGAGGAGCGGGCGGCGCGGAGGCGGTGGCGGATCGCGCGATCGAGGCGGGCGTCGCGCCAGGAGCGGAGCGAGCGGCCGAGATGTTGGCGGGCGAGGCGGTCGAGCTGGGCGCGGCCGAGGCCGGAGGCGGCGGACCAGCGGACGTAGGGCAGGGGGCCGGCGCGAGGGTGCTCCTCGAGGTCGGCCAGCACCCGTCCGAGGCGTGGATCGGGCGGGCTGCGCGGCGAGACGCGGGCGCCGGCCTCGAGGGAGCGGCGCGCCAGCTCGGCGGCCAATTCGTCCAGGGCGGCGCGGGCCCGGAGCCAGGCGGGCAGCGGCAGCTTGCGTTGCGGCAGGGGTTTTTCGAAGCGCGTGGCGGGGTCGGCGCAGAGCGCGGCGACCCGGGCGCCGAGGCGCAGCAGATCGGCGTCTCCTCGTCCGAGGAGCGGGGCGTCCATCGCGAGGACCGGCGCGCCGTGGGGCCAGGCGAGCTCGAAAGCGACGGACACGAGATGCGCACCGGCGGAAAGCAGTTGATGGCGAGGCCAGGCGGAGGGGAAGAATATCCAATCGCCCGGCGCGAGGCGGAGGCGCTCGCCCGGCCGCCGGATCTCCGCCCGGCCTTCGCGCAGCCACCACCAGCCGTGGTAGGGGTTTTGCACGCGCAGGCGCAGCGCCCACCCGGGGACGGGCCCGTCGTAGGCGAGGATGGGCACGGGGGAAACGGGGATCCACGCGTGGATGGCCTCGGGCGCGGCGGGCGCGGGGGAGGGTGCGGGCGAGGGGGCCATGAGCAAAATCTACAAGAAGACGCGGGGCGGAAACAAGCCGGACGGCTTGGCGAGGGATGCGTGCGGCGAGAGGCTGGGCCCATGCAAAACCCCGCTTGTTGGAATCTGCCCCTGTTGCGAAGCGTCGACTGCCTGGTGGTGGGAGGGAGCGTGGCGGCGGTGGCGGCCGCGCTCGAGCTGAGCCGGCGCGGGCGGCGGGTGCTGGTGGTGGCGGATCGTCCCTATCTGGGCGAGGAGTTGGCGGGGGCCCTGGCCCTGACGCCGGAGGCGGCGGGCGCGGGCGACGATCCCTTGCTGCGCGCGCTGGAGGCGCGGCGGGCGGGGGGCGTGCTGTTTCCGGCCGCGATCAAGCAGGTGTTGGAGTCGGCGTTGATGGAGGCCGGGGTGGGGTTTCTTTTCGCGGCGCGCCCGGTGGCTTTGCTGCGAGGGGAGGGCGGCGGGCCGGAGGGTCTGGTGATCGCCCACCGCAGCTCGCTGCTCGGGGTGCGCGCCGGGGCCATCCTCGACGCGACGGCGCACGGACTGGTGCCACGCCTGGCGGGGACCGCGCTGGCCCCGGCGCGTGTGCCGGCCGACCGGGTGGACTGGCGTGTCGTGGCGACGGAGGCGCCGCGCTGCGCGGCCGCAAGCGGGCCGGACGCGGAGTTTTTGGTGGCGGGCGAGAAGGCGCCGGTGCCGGTGGCGCTGTATCGACTCAACCTGGAGCGACCCGCGGGTGATTCGCGCGAGCGCTTGCATCGGCTGCGCGCGGCGGTGCTGGATCCGGCGATTCGCCAGTTCGCGGACCTGCCGCTCGATCCGGGCGTGGACGTGCTGGCGCGGGCGGGGGCGCTGGCGGACGAGCCGGCGCAGTTGCCGGACTCGGCCTTTGTGGTCGAGCCGGGGCTGTGGGTGCTCGGGGGCGTGTTGCCCCTGACGCGGGCGGGGGCGCTGGCCTCGTGGGCGAGCCGGGCGCAGTGCGCCCTGGGGCGGCGCGTGGCGGCCTTGGTGGCGCGGCTGGAGCGCCGGGAGCCGGCGGCGGGAGGAGCGTTGCGGGCGCAGGCGGGGGACGGCACGCGAGGCGGGCTGGACTTTGCGCCGGCCTATCTGCGGGCGGGCGCGGAGTCGCTGAGCGTGGAGGCGCCGTTGTTTCCGGATTGGGGCGCGTGGGATGTGGTGGTGGCGGGGGGAGGCACGGGCGGCGCGGCGGCGGGCGTGGCCGCGGCGCGCCAAGGGGCGCGCACGCTGGTGGTGGAGACGCTGCCGATGCTCGGGGGCGTGGGCACGGCCGGGCTGATTTCGCAGTATTGGTTTGGCCGTCGGGAGGGCTACACGCGCGAGCTGGACGAACGCCTGCAGGCGCTGGATCCGGGGCGCAAGAGCTCGTCGCGCTGGAACCCGGAGCTGAAGGCCGGCCTCCACCATCGGATGCTGGCGGAGGCGGGCGGGGTGGCGTGGATGGAGAGCCTGGTGTGCGCGGTGCGTCGCGAGGGCGGGCGGGTGCGGGGTTTGTTGATCTCGACCCCGTATGGCTGCGGGGTGCTGAGCGCGGGCTGCGTGGTCGACGCGACGGGCTCGGCCGATGTGGCGGCTGCGGCCGGCGCGCCCTGCCGGGTGACGGGGCGGGCGCACGCGGCGGTGCAGGGCACGGGGCTCTCGCCCCGCTCGCCCGGCCGCGATTACTGCAACAGCGACCACACCTTCGTGGACGATCTGGATCCGGTGGGCGTCACGCATGCGCACGCCAAGGCGCGGGCCAAGTTTTCGCACGAGTTTGATGTCGCGCCGATCGTGGACTCCCGGGAGCGCAGGCAGATCGTGGGCGACGTGGAGATCACGCCGCTGGACCTGCTGGCGAAGCGGAGTTTCCCGGACACGGTGTGCTCGGCGCGGAGCAACTTCGACAGCCACGGCTTCACGGTGCATCCGGTCTTCATGCTGGTGGCGCCGGACAAGCGTCCGCTCGAGGCGCAGATTCCGCTGCGCTGCATGTTGCCGCGCGGGCTGGACGGGGTGGTGGTGACGGGGCTCGGGATGAGCGCGCATCGGGACGCCCTGCCGGTGATCCGCATGCAGGCGGACGTGCAGAACCAGGGTTTCGCGGCGGGGGTGGTGGCGGCGAGGTCGGCGGCGACGGCGCGGCCGCTGCGCGAGCTGGCCATCGGGGAGGTGCAGGGGCTGCTGGCGGAGCTGGGCGTGATCGATCCGGCGGAGCGCGGGCGCGCGGACTCCTTTCCCCTGCCGCGGGAGCGGGTGGAGGCGGCGGTGGCCGCGCTGGGCGGGCACGAGGACGCGGCGGTCTTGTTCGCGCATCGCGAGGAGGCGAGGGAGCTCCTGCGGCGGCGTCTCGCGGGGGAGGGGGAGAAGACGCCGGAGGCGGTGGTGCTTGCGCTTGGGCTGATGGGGGACGCGAGCGCGGCGGAGGCCTTGCTGCGGATAGTGCGCGAGGAGCCCTGGGACGAGGGCTGGAATTTCCGCGGCATGGATCAATTTGGCGCGAGCCTGAGCCGGATGGACGTGGCGGTGATCGCGCTGGGGCGCACGCGGCATCCGGAGGCGCAGGCGGCGGTGGCGGCAAAGATCCGCGCGCTGGGCGAGGACGCGGCGTTCTCGCATGCGCGCGCGGTGGGCGTGGCGGCGGTGTGCCTGCGCCGGGAGGAGCTGGCGGAGCCGCTGCGGGAGCTGTTGATGCGACCGGGACTGCGCGGGCACGTGGAGGACTCCACCGAGCGGGCCTGTGCGAACGCGATCGAGGACCGCACCGAAAACACCGCGCGCTGCCGGGCGCTGCGCGAGCTCTACCTCGCGCGGGGGCTGCTGGCCTGCGGAGACGGTGAAGGTTTGGCACGCGAGATTCTCGGTGCCTACGCGCGGGATCTGCGCGGGGTTTTCGCGCGGCATGCCCGCGATTTGTTGGAGCAGGGCGTGCCGGACGATGTGCTGGAGGTCGCTTGAGCCCGGATGACCGCCGAGCGGGGGCGGCCCGCCGGCGGTGGCGAAGGCTTGGGCCCTGGCTTACGGGATGCGGGTCGGCGCGGCAGACCGGGCGGCGCCGAGGGGGGCTTCCGAGACGGAGGATTTGATGCGTTCGGTGAGGCGACGGTGCCACGCGATGTCGCGCCACATGCCGCGGAATTGCGGGCCGCAAAAGTTGCTGGTGGCGATGGCGGCCCAGCGGCCGGTGGCGGCGGCGGTCTCGGTGCCGAGCGCGCAGAGTTCCCGCACCCAGCCCCAGTCGAGCAGGGGCCAGTCCTTGTAGTCCACGATGCCCCAACACTCGGTGGTCACGAGGGGCAGGCCGGTGCGGCGGGACCAATCGGCGTTGAGCGCGATGGCGTCGGTGAGCGCCTTTTGCCAGTGTGCGGGGTCCGCGCGGTAGAGCGGCTCGGCGTGGCGGGCGACACGATCGTAGCCGGAAAGGTCGAAGCGCTCGAAGTTGTAGTTGATGCGCTGGTAGAAGTCGGAGGACGTCACCATCCAGATGTGGGGTTCGAGAAAATCGATCCCGCGTGGATTGGCGGCGGTGTGGGCTCCCGAAGGGTCGGTGGTTTGGGAAAAGGTGAGCGGCACGCCGGGGTGGGCGGCGCGCAGCGCGGAGGAGGCGCGCTCGATCCAAGCGAGGGAGGCGGCGCTCCACCACTCGCGGGGCTGGCCCCCGGCGGGATGGCGGTAAAAGGGGGCCCAGACGTCGATGGGCCATTCGTTGCAGAGGTCGACGTAGAACAGGGCGTCAAGGAGGCCGGCGGCCTTCAGGTGGTCGAGGGTGGCGATCCAGATGGCGGCGTGGGCCTCGGGCGTGGGGATGCGCAGGCGGTGGTTGTCGAGATCCTGCCGGAACCAGGTGGAGAGGCCGACCACGATGCCGCGAGCGCGGCATTTGGCGACGAACTCGAGGAGCGCGGGCAGGATGCGGACGCGGCAGCGGGCGGGCGCGCCCCAATCGTTCGTCGACCACTCCGGGAGAAGTTCCCATTCGCGATGAGGGTCGGCGGCGAGAAGGTGCGGGTAGGCGTCGATGCGGACGGCGTCGTAGCCGCGCTTGGCGAGTTCATCGAGGGCCTGATCCCAGTCCTCGTAGCCGGCGCCGGGCCAGCGGCGTTCGAGCCAGGAGAAATCCCACATGGTGATGGCGCGGGTGCGAGAGGATCGGCTGGTCATGGCAGGGGGGGCGTGAGGGGCGGGGCGGGTGTGCGGACGAGGACGGATGACGAGTGACCGAGGAAGAGCGCCCGATGTCGAATCACCAATGCAGCTCAGGTCCGGGTGCGCGGCATGTCCCGAGGTTCAGGGTAGCGGGCGGTAGACCGGGGACTCGCCGGTGAAGTCGACGACGTAGCCGCTGCCGCCGTCGGTGACGGTGAGCACGGAGTCGCGCAGGGTGACGAAGGGGCCGGAGTAGGGGCCGGCGGGAGCGGGTAGTGGCGGCTCCACTACGGCGCGGGTCGCGTCGGGCGCGTGACGGACGGTGTGCGAGGCGCCGTCGGGCAGCGTGAGCTCCACGGTGGCGGCGCTCGCGAGGGACGTGGCGTCGATGCGGTAGGCGTTGTCCATCCAGGCGAGGAAGGCCTCGGCGTCGGCGTGGGCGGAGGCCTCGGCCGCGAGAAGCGCGAAGCCGAGCAGGGGGCGGCCGGTGATGCGGAGGATAGAGGGCAGGGGCGCGGGCTCGCGCCCGGCGGCGACGGCCCGCTCGCGAGCGGTGATCTCGCGCGGGTTGAGGTCGGGCGGGGTGACGGTGGCGGCGCCGCCGAGCGGGACGATGCAAACCCACGCGTCGCCCAGGCGTAGCACCCAGCGGGCGGGATCGGTGTCGGAGCGGCCGGGGTGCGCGGTCGGCGTGAGGCCGGCGGGGAGGGAGACGAACACGTGGTCGACGGGTTCGTCGTCGGGAATGCGGGAGAGGTTGACCAAGAGCGGGCCGAACTGGGCGGCCTGGTCGTAGCGGCCGCCGCCGTCGCGGTAGCTGAGCTCGTCGAGGCGTTTCTGGGTGTGATCGCTCTTGCGCGGGTGGCCGCCGGTGAGCGCGAGGGGGCCGGCGGAGCCGTTTGTAGCGGTGAGGTGGATACGCGTGATCTGGCTGCCGAAGCCGTTTTCGAGGGAGCCGAGGGTGAAGGAGCGGGAGAGGTGGAGCGTCTCGCGGTAGGTGTCGGGCGCGACGGGCTGCTGGAGGCCGAACCAGTAGTTGGCGCGGGTGTTGCGCAGGGTGACGGGCAGGCCGGGGAGCTCCGCTTTGAGCGCGATGCGGGTGAGGGTGGCGTTGGGGCGCCAGGTGGAGGTGGCGGGGTGGATGGCGTAGAAGAAGCGACGCAGCTGCTCGGGCGCGGGCTCGGTGGAGCCGCCCCACCAGAGCCAGGCGCTTTGGTCGGCGATGGAGGCGTGCGCGCGGTCGTAGTGGCCGCGTTGGTTGGGGCCGGTGAAGATGCCGTCGCGGTATTTGAGGGCCTGGCCGGCGACGAGGAGATCGAGGCCGGCGGCGGCGAGGAGGCGGACCTCGGGATCGGGGCTGAAGTCGTAGGCGTTGAGCAGGCCGTGGACGGTGAACATGAGGTAGGTGGGCGAGCTCCATTCGCCCTGGCCGCCGCGGTAGATGTTTCTCACGTAGGAGCGCAGCTGCTCACGGGCGGAGGCGATGGCCTCGTCGCGGGGGCGGCCGCCGAAGCGGGCGGCCTCGGGGAGGTGGTGCGGGATGACGTTGGCCGCGACGAGGGACATCGTGCGGTGGTTCTCGGTGCCCTTGGGCTGGAGGTAGTCGGTGTAGCGGGCGGCGCGTTCGGCGAGGGTGGCGCGGGTCTCGGGCGTGAGCTTGTTGCCGAAGAGCGGGAGGAAGCGGGCCCAGTTGATGGCGGCGAAGTGGTAGTGCTCGCGGGGGCTGCGCTCGTCGTTCATGAGGCGGAGCGCGTCGGCGTCGGCGGGGTCGCGAAGGAGGCGGGCCATGGCGGGGCCGGGCAGGTATTTGCCGGGATCGCCGCCGGAGAAGTAGCCGCGGCGCCATTGGTCGAGGTTGTTGGCGGCGAGGGCCTCGAGGAGCGCGGCGCGGCGCGCGGCGAAGGCGGTCTCGTCGGGGTAGGTGGAGGGGGACGCGGCGGGCGCGGCTGCGAGGGGGGCGGGAGGCGCGGGGGGCGGGACGGCCGCCGCGAATGACCAATGACCAATGACCAATGACCAATGGCAGAGGGCGAGGGTGCGGAGGTGGCGGGTGGAGCGGAGGAGGGGCATGGTGGTTTACGGGGTGAGAGGTTGGAGGGAAATGTCGTCGAAGAGGATCTCGGCGCCGCTCAGGCGCTCGTTGCCGAGGGCGATGCGGCCGGGGGTGGCGATCCACGCGCTCTCGGCGTCGAGGATCAGGCGCTCGTCGATCCAGACGCGCATGCGGCGGCCGTCGCGCTCGACGCGGGCCGCGTGCCAGCCGGACGAGGGGATGCCGGCGAAGGCGGGGTCGGGCGCCTGGCCGGGGCGGCGGGAGCGGATCGTGGAGGCGACGTGGGGGCGGTTGCCGTTGGGGCCGTAATACCAGATGCGCGTGCCGGAGCCGGCGATGGAGTTGCGCGGGCCGGGTTGGAGGAGGGTGTTGACGGGGCGCAGGTCGAGCACGACCTCGCCGTGGGTGGCGCGGCCGAAGAAGAGGTAAAGGCCGGGATCCTGATCGAGCGGGGTGAGGACCTTAAAGCGGAAGTCGAGCCGCCAGGGGCCGGCGGCGATGCCGTCGGGATCGCGGAGGAAGGCGTGGTAGCTGGCGTATTCGTGGCCGCGTTTTTCGCGGACGCGGAGGCGGGTGTCGCCCTCGTGCTCGACCACGGACCAGCGTTCGTCGCCACCGAGCCAGGTGGGGCCGCCGGAGCCTTCGCGGCCGACGTCGAAATCGGCGGCGTCGCCGTGCCGCGGGTCGGCGGAGAAGGGCACGCTGACGCGGACGCTGCGCTCGACGGGCGTGCCGGCGTCGCCGTCCTGATCGATCGGCACGGCGCGGAGCAGGCGGTGGCCGGGCTGCGGGCCGTGACGATGGGCGTTCGTCCAGCTCCAGTTCCAGGCGCCGTCGGCGGCGGGCGTGGTGTGGCCGAGGGATTGCCAGATCCAGCCTTCGCGCGGGTGGCGGAGGCGGAGGAAAAACTCGACGCGGGCGACGCGGCCGTCGGTGTCGCGGGCGAGCCCGGAAAGGACGACGGGTTGGCGGGCGGGCACGGACTCGGGCGCGGTGAAGGTGGTCTCGGGCGGTGCGGAGCGGGTGACGCGCAGGGTGAAGGGCAGGGAGGCGGAGTCGCCGACGCGGTCCTCGGCGTGGAGGACGAGGGCGTGCTCGCCGACGGGGAGCGGCGTGGGGAGGCGGAGCTCGAAGTCGGTGTCCGTGCGTGCCGGCGGGACATCGAGGCGGAGGAGCGCGGTTTCGCCGGAGCGCACCTCCAGGAAGGCGAGGCCCTCGGGGTCGGTGGCGTGGGCGCGGAGGGCGGGGGCGCGGTCGGGGCCGATGTGAAGGACGGCGCCGGAGGCGTCGGCGTCGGGGAGGGCGAGCTGCGGCTCGGACCAGCCGGCGATCTCGGCGCGGTCGGCGTGGAGGCGGATGTGACGGGCGCCGGCGCGGACTTCGCCGAGGTCGCCGCGCACGGCGGGGGCCGGGGCGCCGGCGGGGACGACGGTGAGGACGACGAGGGCGCGGCCGTCGCGCGTCTCGAAGTCGACCCACTTGTTGGTGCGGTCGTAGCGGTTCATGCCGGCGAGCTCGGTGCCGGCGGGGGCGAGGCCGATGTCGCGGTATTGAAAACCGTTGCCGCGGGTGAAGGTGCCGGTGCGCAGGCGGGCCCGCGGCGGGTGGAGCACGGTGGCGTGGAGGCGTTGGCCGTCGGGCGCGGTGAGGGTGAAGGCGCCGGGGGCGGTCTCGAGTTGGTTGAAGCCCGGGGTGTTGAGGCGCCAGAAGCGGCCGTTGGCGGAGCGGTCTTCGATGACGAAGAGGCCGGGCGCGCCGGACACGCCGTCGTAGTCCACGACCATGCGGCGTTCGTGCGCGGTGACGCCGGTGTCGCTGGTCTCGGCGCGGAGGGTGAGCACGCCGCCGCCGGAGCGGCGGAGGAAGGCCTGGCGAACGGAGGGCGCGATGGCGTTTGGCGCGGTGCCGAGTTCTTCGGGATCGGAGGGAAAGAAGGAGGTCTGGCCGCGGAGGGGCGCGCGGTAATCGCGGCCGGAGCCGACGGCCCAGGGGGCGCCGAGGCCCCAGAGGCGGAAGGAGAGGCCGTCGGGGCCGTCGTGGCCGCCGCGGGCGGAGCGGAGGTTGGCGGTGGTCTGGAAAACGAAATCGTTTTCGCCTTCGTAGCGGTTGCGCAGGGCGAAGGCGCCGTAGCTGGGATCGGCGTAGTTGAGGCCCCAGACTTGGGCGGGGTTTTGCTCGGGCAGATCGTGCGGGTAGAAAAGGAGGGCGTAGAGTCCGTTGCCGGAGGCGGCGTCCCAGGTGCGGTCGCCGAGGTCGCCGACGAGGCGGCGGAATTTCCATTTGAGGCCGGGCAGGTATTCGGGCGGCGCGAAGGCGAAGGCGAGCGCGCCGGTGCCTTCGCCGTCCCAGGAGGCGTGGTCGTCATCGAAGTCGGGGCGCAGGCCGCGTCCCCAGCCGAGGCGCGTCTCGCCGGGGGCGGAGAGGCGGCCGAAACGCTCGATAGGGAGCACGCCGACGTAGGTGGAGCGGAGCGCGTGGCGCAACGGGGGCAACTCGGCCACGAGATCGCGGCCGGTGGCGCGGCGGAGCGCGAGGACGAAGGGGTGGGTGAACCAGCCGGCAAACTGGGCGTAGCCGATCCCCTCGGGGTTCCAGCCGCGGCCGGCGGGGTCGGTGCCGAGGTTGGCGCGGAGGTGGCGCAGGACGGCGTCAGTGCTGAGGCGAAGATTACGCTCGTAGCTGGCGGGGTCCTCGTCGGAGGCGAGGTAGCCGAGGCCGGCGGCGGCGTAGCGGATGCCCCACCAGTTGTTGCCCTCCTTGTCGGCGCCGGGGAAGCCGGAGCCGCCGGAGGCGATGAGCGAGTCGCTGTTGTTTTTCAACGCGAGGGAGATCGCGGCGCGGAGGTCCATGCCGGCGTAGGGGGCGGGGAGCGAGAGGGTCTGGCCCGCGAGGTCGGTGAAGGTGGCGGGCGCGCTGCGTCCGGCCCAGGCGGAGTGGCAAAGGTCGAAGCTGATGGCGACGGTGAGGCCCATGGCGGCGCGGGTTAGCGCGCTGGAGCCGGGCTGGGCCCACTCGCGGTGGGCGATGAGGGCGAGGGAGCCGCGCAAGGCCTGCTCGGACCAGTCGGCGGGCGCGGGGCCGTCGCCGCGGAAAAGGTGGAGCGCGGCCGGGCTGGAAGGGCGGAGCATCCACTCGTTGGCGCGGTCGTGGCGCATGGCCCACTCGATGGAGGCGAGCATGTCGCGCCAGGGAGCCTGCTCGGCGCGGGCGCGGAAGGTGGGGACCTCGGCGGCGTCGAAGAATAGGCGGGGCCGCCGCGCCTCCGGCGCGGAATGACCAGCCGCTGGCGCGGAATGACCAATGACCAATGCCCAATGACCAATGAGGACGAGCAGGGCGAGGCGGAGGAGGCGCATGGGACGGGCTCGGCTTCAGCGTCGGGCGGCGGCGCGGAGGGCGGAGGCGAGTTGCTCCATCGCGCGCGGGGCGGGCTCGGTCCAGTTCCACGCCATCTCGAAGCTGGTGGCGGAGCGGCGCTCGGCTCCGGGGAGGCGGGTATCGGCGTAGCGGATACCGGCCTCGCGAAGCTGGCGGTGCCAGAAGACGGGCGGCTGGGCGGGGTCGGTCCAGTCGAGGCGGCGGAGGCGGTGGATGGGCGTGGGGATGTAAACGAAGGTCTCGACGCCGAGGGGGCGGAGGCGGGCGAGAAAGTCGGCGCGCGGCAGGTCGGTGGCGCGCTCGTCGTAGAGGAGCGACATCAGGTGGTGCACGCTCTCGGCGCCGGGCGGCTCGGGCGGGAGCGAGACGCCGGGCACGTCCGCGAGGAGGGCGCGCAGGTGCTCGGCGTTGGCGCGGCGGGCGGCGTTTTCCTCGTCGAGCCATGGTAGGGCGAGGCGGGCGAGCTCGGCGCCGAGGGCGCAGGGGCGCCAGCCGAGCTGGAGCGAGTCGAGCAGGCCCTGGGCGGCGAGGGCGGCGGCGCGTTCGGGGGCGAGGCCGCGCGGGTGTTTGCCGTGGAGGTAGGCGCGCTCGGCGGCGGCGGGATCGGCGAAGAGGGCGTAGCCACCCTCGGTGCCGCCGAGAGGCTTGTAGGCCATGCAACTGAAGGCGGCGGCGTGGCCGAAGGCGCCGACGCGGCGACCGTGGAGCCGCGCGCCATGGGCCTGGCTGCCGTCCTCGAAAAGGAGGAGGCCGCGGGAGTCGCAGAGGGTGCGGAGGCGGTCGGCGGCGAAGGGGCGGCCGAAGAGGTGGACTCCGAGGATGGCCTTGGTGCGCGGGGTGAGTCGGGCGGGCAGGTCCGCGGGGTCGAGGAGGCCGGTGAGCGGATCGATGTCGGCGAAGAGCGGCACGGCGCCGATGGCGAGGATGGCGGAGACGGTGGCGCCCCAGGTGTAGGGCGTGGTGAGGATCTCGTCGCCCGGGCCGATGCCGTGGCCGAGGAGGATGGCCTCGAGGGCGGCGGTGCCGGAGGAGACCCACCAGACCTCGCGTTCGCCGCCATGGAAGGCGCGGAGGGCGGCCTCGGTCTCGGGCGCGCCTTCGAGACGGGTCCAGGCGCCTTCGGCGAGGAGGCTTTGCGCGGCGGCGAGGATCTCGGGGCGGCGGCGGGGATGGAGGGGAGGGGTTTCGGTAAGCACGGGGAGAGTTATGACTGTTAATCGGGCAGCGTCGCGAGGAGGGCCCGGGCGGCGGAGAGCAGCGCCGGGTGGTCGCCGGGGCTTTTCAGGGGGTCGGACTCGCATTCGTATCCGCCAACCGAATACTCGTGATCGGGCGGCCAGTAGCCCGTCCAGCCGTCGGTGGTGGCCGCGATGAGCAGCGGAACCGGGCACGCGCGGCGCAGGGCGGCGCCGTCTTCGCCGAAGAGTTCGCCGGGGATGGAGAGGAGGGCGGCCGCGCCGCCGAGACGGCAGAGGGTGAGACGGACCTCGGTCGCGGCGGCGTGGAATGACGAATGACGAATCTCGAAGGACGAATGGGAGGCGGTGGGCGGCGGGGATGAGTTTTTCGCGAAGAGGGAGAGGAGGGCGGTGGCGATGGGGGCGGCGACGCGATCGAGGTCGGCGGGGTTGCGGCCGGTGGCGAAGAAGGGGTGGGCGTCGGCGCTGGCGCCGTTGAGGAAGAGGCTCCATGCGCCGGGGTGGGCGGCTTCGAGGCGGCGGCGGACTGCGCCGGGCCAGTCGGCGCTCACCCCGTTGGAGTGCTTGCCGAGAGTCACCGGGTGCGCGCCGGCATTCCAGACGAGGATCGGGGGGCGGGCTTTGCGCTCGATGACGAGGAGCACGAGGCGTGGATCGGCGGCGGGAGCGGGGGCGGGGCCCGACCATTCGCGGAGGTCCCAGGCGTGACCCACCCCGCCGCCGGGCAGGCGCACGCGTCGGCAATAGGCGTGAGGGAGCTCGGTTTCGGAGGCGCGGCAACTGGCGGGCGCGAGATCGGCGAGGGCCGCGCAGGCGGCGTCGGAGAGCGCATCGGCGAGCTGGCGATAGTAGGCGGCGGAGCTGGAACCGATCACGCCGGTGCCGACGCCCTCGACCGCTTCGGCGCCCCAGGCGGGATCCCAGGCGAAGGGGCCGGAGTGGGTGTGGGTGCAGGCGAGGACGACGTGATCCGGCGAGGTGGAGGCGGCCGCGGCGACGCGCGTGCGGAGGCGATCGGCGGCGGGAGTCTCGAGAATGCAAAGATCGAGCGACGCGAGGACGAGTCGTTGGTCGCCGTCGTCGAGGACGAGCACGGTGGCGAAGAGCGGATCAAGCACGCCGGAGTGGCCGCCGGGGCCATGGATTTCGAGGCGCTGGGTGTAGCCGATGAGGGGCGTGCCGGCCGGCGGAGTTATGTCGGCGCGCGCGGCACCGACGAGAAATGACGAGTGAGCGCTCACGCGGCGGGAAGGGCGGACGCGGTGGAGCCGGTGCTGTGCTTCTCGGTCCAGCGATGGGGATAAACGAAGACGTTGGGCCGCGGGCGGAGGGGCTCGGCGGGGGCGGAGGATGTTTGCGGGAGGATGACGCGGTGAGGAATCGGCACGCCCATGTCGCGCCAGGGGCCGGGACGCAGGCCGAGCGCGTTCCAGAGCGGGAGGCGCGAGGGGCCGCGGAGCTGGGCGCTCTCGTCGAGCAGGCCGGTGTGGGGGCCGAGGACGAGGCGGCGGGAGGGGGAGGGCTCGGCCCAGGCGAGGAGGTGGCGCTGCGCGGCGTCGGAGAGGAGGTGGCTCTCGGGGAGGACGAGCAGCGCGGCGTCGGGAATGGGTTTCTCGAGATCGGCGTCGGTGAGGTAGGCGACGCGGTGGCCCTGTGTATCCAACCAGGCATGACATCCGAGCTGGGAACGGCCGGCGACTGGGAGCTGGCCGTGGAAAGCGAGGAAGCGGTGGGTGTCCTGCGAGTAGTGGACGAGGGCGAGGGGGCGGGCGGCGTAGGCGGCGGCCGAGGCGGCGAGCGCGGCGGAATCCTCGCGGGCGAGGCGGGTGATCTCGCGGGTGAACTCGGTGGGGCCGCCGTCGAGGTCGGTGGTGGCGTTCATGCCGATCTCTTGGCCACCGGGCACGGGGCGCCAGAGGAAGAACCAGACCTGGCTGGCGCCGCGCTCGGCGTAGGCGTGGACGGAGTCGCGCAGGTAGGTGGCATCCCACGGATATCCGGCGAAGCCTTGCTCCCAGGTGCGGAGGTGGGGGCCGCCCTGGGTCTCGGCGATGAGAAACTCGGCGGCGGGCGAGGCGGCGGCGACCGCGCTGCGCATGAGGTCGGTGGAGTAGCGCAGGGCGCGGAGGTCGGCGGCGCGGTCGGCCGTGGCGGCGTAGAGGTCGGTGCCCACCCAGTCGAGACCGGCGGCCTGGGCCCAGTAGTCCTGGCCGATGACGGTGGAGAAGTGCACGCCGACCTCGGGGATGTTGATGCCGATCTGGTGCGCGGGGCAGAGGCGGCGGAGGAGGTCGCGCTGGATGCGGACGAAGACGGCGAGGGCGTGCTCGCGCCAGCGGAGGAAATCGACGAAGGAACCGGGATTGGTCTGGGGGCGATGAGTCACCCAGATTTGCGACCAGTCGTCGTAGGCCTGGGACCAGAATTGGTTGAACCAGGCGGCGTTGAGGGCGGAGAGATCGTCGCGGTAGCGCTCGCGCAGCCAGGATTGGCCGGCGGCGAGGGCGTGGGGGTTGAAGTCGTAGCAGTCGGCGACTTTTTCGGCGTAGTTGGGCTCGTTGTCGATTTGCCAGCCCCAGACGGCGGGGTGGGTGGCGTAGCGGGAGGCGAGGGCCTCGATGCTGCGCAGGGCCTCGGCGAGGGCGCCGGGGTGTTGCCAGCAGACCATGTGGCGGTGCGAGTAGCTGGGGCGGCCGGAGACGTCGATGAGGCGGCAGTCGGGATGTTTTTGGAAAAACCAGGGCGGTGGCGTGGCGGTGGGCGTGCAGAGGCAGACGCGCAGGCCGCGGGCGAGGCAGAGCTCGAGAAAGCGGTCGAGCGGCTCGAAGCGGAAGGTGTCGGGGCGCGGTTGATACCAACACCAGGCGAACTCGAGGATGCGGACCGACGTGATGCCGGCGGCGCGCATGGCGTCGAGGTCGCGGGCCCAGTCGCTCTCGGGGAAGTAGTCGGGGTAGTAGGCGGTGCCGTAGCGCATGGAGGGCCGCGCCGCGGGCGCGGAATGACGAGTGGAGTGGTCGCGGAAAGGCGAAGAGCGGGCGTGGAGTCTCACGCTCGTCCCGTTTTAGCGGTGTTCGAGGTAGAGGCTGGCGGCGAGCAGGCGGCCGCGGGCGGGACTGGCGCTGACGTGAAGGATGTTGTCCTCCTGCAGCCACTCGGCGGGCACGGGGATGTCCCAGACCGGGGAATCGGGGCCGCGGGCGGGCGTGAGCTCCCGGCCGTTGACGCGAACGCTGAAGCGCGGGCCGAGTTGCTCGATCACGAGGCGCAGCCGGGCTCCGGTGGCCGCGCGCAGGGCCTCGGCCGGCAGGGTGATTCGCGTCTCGAGGGCGTCGGCGGAGAAGGGAAGGAGGACCTCGGGCGAGACGTGCTGATGGAGGCGCAGGAGGGCGGGCGAGGCGGGCTCGGTGTCGAGGGAGAAGACGAGGACGGCGGAGCTTTTGGGCGCGAGCGAGATCGAGGCGCGGTGGCTCGGGCCGGTGGCGGACGCGGAGGACTCGACGGGGCGGAGGAAGGGCGCCTCCTCGTGGAGGGCGAGGCGATGCTCGACGAGGCCGGTGAAGGCGGTGCCGGCGGGTGCGGCGAGGTCGAGGGGAGCTTCGAGGGCGGAGTTGCGGTCGTTGAAGAGGAGGAGGGTGAGGCGCGTGCCCTCGAGGGCGGCGGAGGCGAAGAGCCCGGGGGTGGAGTTTTCGACGGCGAGCAGGCGGCCGCGCAGGGGCCGGAGGTGGCGGAGCGCGGGCAGGTCGCCGCCGTTGTGCTGGGGCTCGTGGGCGGCGCGGTGGAGCGCCTTGTCGGGCATGCGGTCGAGCAGGTAGGCGATGTCGCGCAGGAGGTAGGTGGCGGAGGAGATGGCGCGGGCGCGCGGATCGGGCGGGGCGCCGGGGCGGGCATGGCCGGGCTGCTGCGGGTCGAGGTAGCCGCCGGCCTCGGTGTTCCAGAAGGAGAGGCGGCGGCCGTAGTTGCCGAGCGAATACGCGTAGGCGACCTCGTAGGAGGCGGCGACACGGCGGGTGTCGCCGCCGTAGTGGTGCTCGTGGAGGGCGTCGATCCAGCGGTGGTTGGCGTCGATCGTGGGCTTGATGAGGCGGTGCCAGGACTCCCAGTTTTCGTTGAAAAAATTAAAGCCCCAGCCGGCGGCGAGCTGCACGGCGGGGTTTGTCTCCTTCACGGCGGGGCCGAGGACGGCCATCATCTCGTTGTAGAGGCGGACGTTCACCGGGCCGGACCAGTAAAATTTCTGCTCCGGGTCGCGTCCGGACCAGAGGCGGACGACGCGGTGTTCGCGGCCGCGGAGGCGCACGGTGCCGCCGTCCTCGAGCACGGCGCGGCCCGCGCCGTAGCCGAGCTGGACCTCCTGGCCGGGCTCGGCGTCGCGGGGGAGGTAGCTGCTGAGGACGTAGTCGAGCGTGCGGTCGGGGCGCTGGACGAAGAAGATCTGGCGGTCCCAGACGAGGCCGGGCACGGGCTGGCCGGTGGCGCGGAGGACCATGGGATCGCCGGGGCGGATGTTTTCGGTGAGGAAGAGCGCGGGCGAGTAGTTGACGGCGGGTTTGGTGGCCCAGTTGAGGTAGGGCTCGTTCCAGAACTCGAGGTTGGCCGGGGCGGAGGGATCGGCGGCGGCGGCCTTGGCGTAGGCGCGGCCGAGCGAGCGCAGGCGCTCCGCCCAGCCGTGGGGGTCGGAGAGGGGGAGGGCGGGCTGGTAGCGGTCGAACCAGCAGTCGACCAGGGTGGAGAGACCGGCGGGGGCGCGCGTATCCGGGCCGCCGATACGGGTGGGGGCGGGGCGGGGATTTTGGTGGATGAGGCGGACGGACTCGATCCCGTGCTCGGAGGCCTCCGCGGGGGTGAGCGGCATGGCATGCACGCCGAAGAGGCCGCGGGGGATCTCGCGGGCGCCGTTGATCTCGAGGAGATCGCCGGAGAGGGTGACGCCGCCGTAGGCGGCGAATGACCAATGACCAATGACCAATGCCGCGCCGAGGGCGCGAAATGACGAATGGCCAATGACCAATGACCAATGATGTTGGCGGGGGCGGAACATTTTTTTCTTAACCGCGGATGGCGTGGACGGGCGTGGATGAGGAGAGGGCGTGCGAAGCGAGGAGCGAGTGGAGGGGCAAGGGGGCACGGCTGGGGACAGCCGTGGCTACACGGGGTTGAGTGTGGCCACGCCTGTCTCAGGCGTGCATTGGACGTTGGTCATTCGCCCTGCGCAGCAGGGCGTCATTTGTTTTCGAAGGTGTAGGTGCCGTCGGGGGCGACGGTGCCGATGAAGGTGCGGCCGCCGGCGTTGACGGTGAGGGTGCCGCCGTCGGGGCCGCGGAGTTGGTGAATGAGACCCTCGGGGCCCTTGCCGGTCTCGCGGTAGACATACTTGCCGTGCTCGGCCCAGTCGTGGAGCCGGCCGTCGCGGAGGACCTTGAACTCCTCCAAGGTGTCGCCCCAGGTGGCGGAGAGGGCGCGGCCGCCGGCGCCGGTGTAGGCCACGGTGCCTTGGGCGAGGCCGGAGACGTCCAGTTTGGCCTTGGCCAGGACCGCCTTCTTGAAGCTCTCGTAATCGGGGAAAGCGGGGGCTTCGCCCACCTCGAGCACGAAGCCGCTCAGGCCGCCGGAAGGTTTGCCGAGGCCGGCGAGGGCGTGGTGGCTGGAGTGGAGGGGGACTGTCTCGGCGACGTTTTGACGCTCGCGGGTGACGGCGCCGGTCTCGGGATTGCGGACCTCGACGGTGCGGCGCGTGGTGCGCTCGGTAAACTGGATGCCGCGGGTGGCGTCCTCGTCGGGGCCGAGGGCGCCGACGAGGTTGACCGGGTGGATGGCGGCCCAGGTGTTGGCGCCGCGCAGGAAGGTGATGTTGTTCACGACCTCGGCCCGGACGGTAAGCGGCAGGCTGACGCGCCAGGGCGCCTGGTCGGCCTTGACGAGGAAGAGGGCGACCTCGCGGTTCTGGGCGGCGCGGTTGCGGTGGGGGATCTTGTCGCGCTTGTAGACGGCGGAGCCGGTGAAGACGGGATCGTGGGTGGGGGCGAAGCGGAGGTCGGCGACGCCGCGCTCGGGGTCGTCCCAGACGAGCTTGAAGCCGTTGGTGTCGCCGCCGGGATTGGAGCCCTGGGCGAGGGTGCCGAGGGTAAAGGTGCGGCCGTAGTAGTAGGTTTCGTGATACGCGGCGGGTTTCCAAAAGTCGCCGGCCTGGGGCTCGTGGTAGGGGGGCTTGGTGTTGAGCAATTCGCGCGGGCGCTCGAAGTTTTGGGTGCCGAGGTTCACGACGGCGGGGGGCGGCACGTAGGCGCTGCTGAGGGCGTGCACGACGTCGTATTCGAATTTGGCGGGGTTGAGCGGCGCGCCGAAGAAGAACCAGCCCATCTCGGCGAGGGAGCCGCCAAAGGGTTGGACGTGGTTGTAGTCGCGGCAGTTGGGACCGGCGGCGCCGCCGCGGTAGTATTTGACGGCGGCGGCGGTGAGCCACCAGTCGAGCATGGCCTTGCCGGTGGCGCGGACCTGCGGGTCCTTGGCGAAATCGTGGATATTGAAGACGGGGGTGATGGTGTGGCCGAGGTAGTTTTCGGAATCCCACTCGCCGTTGCCGGCGCGGTAAAGGGCGGTGGCGAAGCGGGTGAGGCGGCGCTTGTAGTTGGCCATGACCTCGGCGGAGCCGCTTTCCTCGGCCATGAGGTAGACGGCGGTAAAGCGCATCATGGAGAGGTTGTCGGTCGTGCGGGTGTCCACCCAGGAGTTCACGGCGTCGGGCGTGTAGCCGCGGGTGCCGGGTTTCACGAGGTCGCTCTTGCGGCGGTGCGGATCGACCTCGGTCCAGAGGCGCGCGCCCTCCTTCATGCGGGCGTGGTATTCGGACGGGAGAAGGTGGCCGAAGTGAAAATACTTTCGCGGCTGATGCTTGATGACGAAGCAGGCGAAGTAGTCGATGCCGGCGGTGCGGGCGTGCCAGTCGCGGTTCACGTCCTCCTCGTAGAGTTTGGAGTAGCCGAGGGCGTCGCCGGCGAGGGTGCGGGCCATGGCTTGGCCGAGGGTGTATTTCTCGTTTTCGAAATGGGTGTTGAAGCCGAAGTGCTGGGTGAGGGAGGTGCGGAGGACGAGGTCGACGCGGGAGCGATGGGCGTCGAGCCAGGCTTCGGAGTGGACGGGGTTGAGGAAGCCGGCCGGGGCCGGGGCGGGGATGGGGACGAGGCGTCCCTGGGTGTCGGTGGAGACGAGAGAGGGGAGGCCGGCCTGGAGGCGGGTATCGGCCTCGGCGAGGGCGAGGGCGGCGGCGCGTTCGCGTTGCTCCTTGGCGTTGAGGGGGCGTGCCGGGGGCTCCTGGGCGGAGGCGAGGACGGCGGCGAAGAGCGCGGCGGAGGCGAGGGTGAAGGAGTGGGCGAGGGAGGGGCGGGGAGGGCGGGTAGACATGGGGGAAAGGGGGGGCGCGCGCGGTGCGGTCTAGCCAAGCAGGTCTGCGCTGATGAATGAGCGAAGCGACAGGTCCGAGGTGCTTAAGGCCGAATGGTCACAGGCCGGGCGCAGGGGGAAGCTTGGCTGGGGAGGCGGTGTAGTGAGGGCTGGTTTTGGGGGCTTTGGCCCGAGTGGGGTCCGTGCGGAATGGGGAAGCGTGGTTCCGGCAAGGAATGGACGTTGGAAAAGGTGGAACGTTACACTTTTGGGGCAAGAAAAAGCCGCTCCGGGATGCGGAGCGGCTTGGGGAGACGGCGGTCGGGCTCAGGCGCGGCGGCGGCGGCGGAGGGCGGCGAAGCCGAGGGCGCCGAGTCCGGCGAGGGCGGCGAAGGCGGAGGGCTCGGGGATGGCGGTGAAAAACAGATCGCCGGTGGAGTGGTTGAAGCTCCAGGTGTTGCCGAACTGGTCGGCGCCGTTGAAGCTATTGCCCGAATTGAGCGTGAACTGGTAGAAGGCGGTGCTTGAGACGGAGCTGAAGTTGCCGGAGGGGGTGTTGGCGAACTGGAAGAGGTCGAAGCTTGTATTGCCGGTGAGGAAGGCGGAGCCGAAGACGATGCTCATCGAGCCACCGTAGGCGAGGGCGCCGCCGGTGACGTTGATGCCATCGTGTTGAGTGCCGCGAGTGAGGCCGTTGATCTCCATGAGCGTCGAACCCCCGAGGGTGAGGCCGTTGCCGAAGGTGAGCACGCCGGCGCTGTTGCCAGGGGCGAGGGTGCCGCCGGCTTGGATGGTGGTGGCGCCGCCGATCACGCCTGAGCCGCCCAGGGTGCCGCCGGAGACGGTGACGTTACCGGTGGCGGCGGCGAAGTTGCCGTTGATGAGCAGCGTGCCGGCGGTGACGGAGGTGGCACCGGTGTAGGTGGCAACGCTTTCGTTGGTGAAGATCTGGGTTCCGTCGCCGGTCTTTGTCAGTGCGAGGTTCGAAGCCGTGCCCGCGCCTTGAAGACGGCCTTCGTAAGAAGCGGAACCGCTTGCGATATCTAGCGTCAAGGTTCGCAGGTTCGCGCTGCTGTTGGTGATGTTGGCTCCGCGACCGATGCCAGCGAGACCGGCCACGGTGACGTTGTTGTCATTGAGGTTGAACGTGCCCTCGTGGTTAACCGTGAGGAGGTTGTTGGCGAGGTTGCTCACGGCGTTGGCCGAATTCACGCTGATCGTGCCTTGGTTGATCCGGATGCCGCCGGTGATGTTGTGGCCTCCACCTGCTAGTATGATCGTGCCCGGTCCGGACTTGGTAAGCCCGCCGGAGGTGATCAGACCGTTATAGGTCGTAGGATTGCCAGACAGTTTCCAGAGTATGGCTTCCCGCGCAGCGAAATTGAAGAATGCGGTATGGGTGTTGCCGTTGTTTTGGTCGATCAGGCCTGCGGGGTCATTGCCCGAACCGATGGTCACCGTCGTATTCGAGCCGCTTGAAGAGATGGCGCCGGTGACGCGGAGCGCATATACGGTGGGGTTGGTGCTGAGCGTGGTGGATCCGGCGTTTACTAGATCCGTGGAGGTGGCAGAGTTGAGAGCCGTGGATGTGAAGGTCGCGGAGGTGAAGCCCCGAGTGCCGCCGACGTTGACGCCTTGGTCTCCGTTATAGGTGAGGAACGCGGTGTTTGAAATATTGCCGTTTGCATCTGTGTCGTAGCCGATCATGAAGGGCGCGACCATCCTGTTCCCATTTAGAAGGGTGGGCGCGGTGCTGCTGACGAAACGGACGGTGCTGTTCGCCGTGTCCGCTCCCATGAGGGCGAGGCCGCCAGAGTTCCCGACGACGAAGGCGAGGGTGCCACCTGCTTCGCGACTGATAGAATCCACCTCCAAGATCACATTTTGTGGATTGTTCGAAGTCCGCACGATCTGCAGGCGAGAATTTCCGTTAAACGTTACGGTGCCGATAGTTTCCGAGGTATCGGAGTTGCGGGCGCCTTGAAGACTGAAGCTGGATCCGTTCAGCGTAATCCCTTGAGAGTTTAGCCAGCGGTCGTTGTTGTTTCCCCCCGCGGTATTGTTGAATAGATTGTTATTCAAAACAATCCCGCCACCGGGGCGGAGGTCGATCTGACTGTAAATCGCATTATTGAATACCCCGTTGGCACCGGTGGCAGCCAAGGTTCCATGAACGATGATCCGGTTGTTTGTGTTACCGAAAGGAGTGCCGCCCAACAACGAGGTGGCAAGAAGACCATCCGGATTGATAACGATGTCGCCGACGAAGTCTTGGTTGGCCGCCATGACCACACGGCCCGCGCTCGCGTTAGTATTCAGTCCGCTTCCGACCAGCAACCCACTGCTCCCGGATAACGAGTTTACGCCTGATATGGTGAGCACATTGACGTTGGATCCGGACACCAAGCTTCCGGCCGAATGGCCGCCGCCCAAGCGAAAGATATTGCCGACACCCGGGGTCAGCACGCCGCTGTAGTTGCCTCCTGTAACCGTGCCGAGGAACATTTCACCGTTACCCATCGCACCTTGGTCGATGTTGTAATTACGACTCCCCTCGATGCCGTAAACACCGGCGGAGTCGGACGTAAATCGATTTGCGATATTGTTGTTGGTGTTCACGCCCACCGCGCCGCCCGCAGCTAGAGAAATCGTGGCGTTTGACGCTAGATTGCCGGCGATCCCGAGCGCGGTGGCGTTGCCGAGGCGAATGCGACCGGAGCTTTCGACGGTGAGATTGCCGGTTCCGAGCGTGGCCGCACTGGTTACATCAAGATAACTAAAAATCGACGCTCCGCCCGCCTCGATAATTGTGCCGCCCGTATAGTCGTTGGCGCCATTGGAAATCTGCAGGGCGCGTCCCGACACCGACACTCTGAACGCGTTGCCGGCGGAGCCCACGCCATCGGTGATCTTCCCTGCGATCCAGTCGGCTCCGTTGTGGCTGGTGCCACTAGTGAGGCGTAGTGTCCGAGTGACGTCTTGAAGAAGAGTAAGGTCGCCGGAGATGGAATAGCCCTGCGAATTCCCGCCTCCGGAGCTGCTGATGGTGAGCGCACCGCCTAAGGCGACGGAGTTGATCACCCGCGCATCGGTGTTCGATCCACTGCCGCCGAAGACGAGTCGCCCGCCGTTTTCCGTGACCGCAATGTGATTGTTGAAAGACCGGACGCCGGTGGGAAGGCCGGTGTTGGTATTAACTGTGGCTGCGGTTATGTTCGCTATCTGGAGTCCACCGCCATCAAGGGTGATAGTGCCCGAACCGAAGTTTAGATCGGAGCCTGAGGCGGTGAACGCAAGGGTGCCGGCACCCCGCAAGGTGATCCCGGCGGAGCCCGTGGTATTTGTCGCGCCGGTGACGGTAAGCGTGACTCCGTTGTTGATCGTGATCGTCGGATTCACGGTCAACGTAAGGCCCAAGATGGACGTGTTCGCGGTGACGGTCGGCTGATTGATTGGGTTAGCCAGAGAAAAGACGGCGATTTGTCCCGAAGTGGGGGCGGTGCCGGTGTCCCAGTTGCCACCGGTGGACCATGTGGTGTTGGTGTCACCGTCCCAGATCACTTGGGCGGAGGCGGTGCAGGCGGTGGCGAGGGCGGCGAGAACGGCCAGGGGGAGGCGGGTGCGGGTCGGGGCTTTGGTTGTCATTGGAAGTGGATTGTGGGGTCGGGGTGACAAGGAGGTTGGACGACGTTTATCGTTCAAGTTAGGCGGTGAGCGTTTTGGGCCGGAGCGGAGTTGGGGCGAGGCGGGCAAGCGGGGGATTTTGCGGGCGCGGGGAGGACGTCGCGGGGGAATTTCGCCGAGGCTGGGGTGAAGAGCTTAGCTTTGGTCTAGGGGTTTAACGTGCAAATGCAACCCCGTTTTTTGTCCGAGAATCGGGCGGCGCGGGTCCGTGCCCGCGTCGACCAAAGGTGGGTCTCGGGGTGATGCACCCCGAGTGGTGGGGCCAATGCCCAAAGCCTTTCGTTTTATGCAAACCGTTTTCCTGTGTGGGCTTGAGGCTGGGTCGACGCGACGGCTCTCCGAGGCGCGCAGTCGGGACGGGCGTGTGGAAAGCGGCGCGGCGCGCTCTTGCCGGGGCGCGGGCGGGAGTTGACCAAAGCCCTCAACTTCGCCCGGGTGAAGGGATGATACGTTCAACCAGGAATGTTGAGGCGACGAGGCAATGGCAGGCGAAGATCGATGCGGCGGCAGGGCCGGGCGGCTCGGGGCATGTCGTGGTGCCGGCCGGGGTTCATGTGGTGGGCACGCTGCATCTGCGCTCGAACTTGTGGCTGGAATTGCGCCCGGGCGCGGTCTTGCAGGGCTCGCCGGAGATCGGGGACTACGAGGACCTCGGGGCGGGTTTTCAGAAGGACCTGCAACCCTATCGGCTGATCGTCGCCCATGCTTGCGAGAACCTGCGCATCAGCGGGGGCGGGTGCATCGACGGCAACGGGCCTGCGTTCTGGGAGAAGCAGCCCAACGAATGGGGCTGGTATCGGGAGAAGGACCGGCGGCCGAGCCCGATGCTCGAGTTCAAGGACTGCCGGCGCCTGCAGATCGAGGGCGTGGAGATCGCGAATTCGCCGGGCTGGACCCTGCACCTGAAACGCTGCGACGACGTGGTGGTGCGCGGCGTGACGATCCGCAACGACCTCGGCGGACCAAACACGGACGGGATCGACATCGACGGGTGCCGGGATGTGCGCGTATCGGATTGCTTGATACAGGCGGGCGACGACGCGATCGTGCTCAAGACCACGCCGGACTCGCGGAGCTGCGAGCGGGTGGCGGTGACGAACTGCTCGATCACGACGCGCTGCCGCGCGCTCAAGCTGGGCTCGCGCGAGTCGTATCACGACATGCGCGACGTGGTGTTTTCCAACTGCGTGGTGCGGGAGAGCGTGGCGATCTTCGGGCTCTACTGTCGCAACGGGGGCACGCTGGAGAACATCGCGGTGAGCAACATCGTGGGGCACGCGTTCGCGAACCGGGACCACAACCAGCCGATTCACATCGACCTGTGCCGTTGGGACGAGGGGGCGAGGGCGGGGCGGATCCGGAACGTGAGCGTCGACAATTTTTTGTGTCACTCGAACGGACGGGTGCTGATCACGGGGGCGCCGGGAATGCCGGTGGAGAACGTGCGGCTGCGCGGCGTGATGTTTTTCCTGCGGGACACGTTTGACTGCGGTCCGGGCGGGGCGGCGGCGAAGGGCGTGCAGTTTTCGCCCGCGGCGCCCGAGGCCCGGGCGGCGCGGGCGGCGGTGGTGGCGCAACACGTGCGGGGTCTGGAGCTGCGCGACTGCGCGGTGGACTGGTCGGAGGCGGGGCCGGGGGCGGCGGATTTTGTCGGTTACTGGGAGCGGGACGCGGTGGAGACGGTGGTGGAGCTGGCGCAGCGGGGGTGGGCGGGACGGGCCGGCGTTTGAGGAGGCGTCGGGAGCGGGGCGGAGACGGCGCTGCAACAGGCGTGGAATTTGGGGGAAGGTGGACGGGGCGGGA
>JAUVVA010000129.1 GCA_030604905.1 Verrucomicrobiota bacterium
AACGTGCCCTACGACGACAGCCGCTACCTCACAACCCTCGCCAAACGGCGCACACCCTTGGCGACCGCCGCCTGAGCAAAACCTCAAAAAATCCTTGCGCGGACCACCTCAGCTCTTGGCTCAGGCCCACAAAAGATGGCCCTGATCATTCCGATTCCTTTCATCATGCCCGCGGCCAGACCAGGCCGCGGGCCTATCATTTGATGAACACCTACCACATCCCCCGCACCGACCTCCGCGTCTCCCGCATCGCCTATGGCTGCATGAAGATCGGTGGCGGCTGGGATCACACGCCGATCTCCGCCGAGGCCGAGACCGCCGCCCGCGCCGCCGTCGAGGCCGCGCTCGAGTGCGGGATCAACTTCTTCGACCACGCCGACATCTACTGCTGCGGCAAATCCGAGACCGTCTTCGGGCGCCTCCTCGCCGACAGCCCCGGCCTGCGCGACCGCGTCGTGCTCCAGTCCAAGGTCGGCATCCGCTTCGCCAACGACGCCTACTCGAGCGGCGAGCCCGCCCGCTACGACTTCTCCCGCGAGCACATCCTGCGCTCCACCGAGGCCATCCTGCAACGACTGCAAACCGACCGCCTCGACCTCTTGCTCCTCCACCGGCCCGATCCCCTCGTCGAGCCGGAGGAGGTCGCCGCCGCCTTCGACGCCCTCCACTCTTCCGGCAAGGTCCGCCACTTCGGCGTGAGCAACCACACTCCCGCGCAGATCGAGCTGCTCCGCCGCCACGTCCGCCAGCCGCTCGTCGTCAACCAGCTCGAGTTCTCCCTCGCCCAGCCCGCGCTCGTCGTTGAGGGCGTGCTCGCCAACCGCGCCGGCTCCACCACCGAGGCCAATCTCTCCACCGGCCTGCTCGATTACTGCCGCCTGCACGACATCCTCGTGCAAGCCTGGGCGCCGGTCGGCGGCGGCCGCCTGCTCCGCGCGCTCAACGCCGAGACCGGCCCGCTCACCGCTTGCGCCGACTTGCTCTCGCGCCTCGCCGCGCAGAAACAAACCACGCCCGATGCCGTTGCGCTCGCGTGGATCCTCCGCCACCCGGCCGGCATCCAGCCCATCCTCGGCACCACCCGGGCCGAGCGCGTCCACGCCGCCGCCCCGGCCGATCAGATCACCCTGACGCGCGAAGAGTGGTATGCGCTGCTGGCCGCCGCCCGCGGCCAGAAGGTGCCTTGAACCATCACGCATGAGCCCGACGCGCTACCCTTCCGCGGTGGATGGCTGGTTTGCCGCGCTGCTGGTCGGCGTGCCGCTGGGTTTGATCGTCTTCGGGCTCTGGCTCCTGGGTCGGTCCACGGCCGAGGGCCTCGTTCAAATCGGCGCCGGCCTCTTCACCGGCGCCTTGATCGCGGCCTTGTCCTGGCCCTGCCACTACACTCTCGACGAGCACACGCTCACGATCCGCTGCGGCTTCCTGCGCGAGTCCATCCCCCTCGCCCGTGTTCGCGCGGTCGAGCCCTCGCACAGCCTTTGGAGCGCCCCGGCCCTTTCCCTTAAACGGGTCAGGATCACCCTCGACTGGGGCTTTCGCTTGGTTTCACCACGACAACGGGACGAGTTTATCACCGAGCTCCGCCGGCGGAGCCGCTTGATCTGACGAAGTCCCGGCGCGTCACGCCACTCCCTGCCGGCCCGAGGGTGCACATCGCACCCGACCTGCGCCCCCCGCTCGGCGGCAGCAGCCGCAGCAGCCACCGCATCGCCCTGCCCGGGAGCCGCTTGCCCCTGCCCGCACCCCCTCTGGCACCCGCCATGCGAGACAGGCGCGCCCATCCACCCCCTGAACCCGCCATGTCTAAAATCGAAACCCTCCACGACCTCCTCGTCCACGAACTCAAAGACCTCTACAGCGCCGAAACGCAGCTGGTGAAGGCTTTGCCCAAGATGGCCAAGGCCGCCACCGACGAACGCCTCCAGGAGGCGTTCCAGAAACACCTCGCCCAGACGCAGGAGCAGGTCTCCCGCCTCGAGCAGATCGCCAAGACCCTCGAGTTCTCGCCCAAGGGCAAGAAGTGCGTCGCCATGGAAGGCCTCATCGCCGAAGGCCAGGAGGTCATCTCCGAGGAGGCCTCCGACCACGTCAAGGACGCCGCCCTCATCCTCGCCGCCCAGAAGGTCGAGCACTACGAGATCGCCGGTTACGGCACGCTCCGCGAGTTCGCCGATCTGCTCGGCTACGACGAGGTGCGCTCCCTCCTCGAGGCCACGCTCGAGGAAGAACACGCCACCGACGAGGAGCTCACCGAGATCGCCTCCAGCATCAACATCGAGGCCGAGCAGGGCGTCGACGACTGATCCTGGAGCACCGCGCGCCCGCGCCCTCCCCGCCATGCCACAAGGCGACAAGACGGCCTACACGCCGAAGCAAAAGCGCAAGGCCGCCCACATCGAGGAGGGCTACCGCCAGCGCGGGGCCGATCCCCGTCGCGCCGCCGCCATCGCGTGGAAAACCGTGAACAAACAAGACGGCGGCGCGAAACGAAAACGCTCCGCCTGATCCTCCGCCCACGGCGGCGCGTCCCACCCGCGCCGCCCGCATCGCCCGCCGCTCCGCCAAAACTCTCCCGCGCTCCATGCCCATCCCCGCCCCCACTCCCGCCCCCGTGGCCAGCCTCGCCGAGCCCGCCACCACCAGCCCCTTCCTCATGATCGACTTCGACCCCGAGGAGGGCGACGCCGGCTACGCGATCGTCAACGCGCCCAACGAAGAAAAAGCGCGTCAACTCGCCGACAGCGCCGCGCGCTCCGCCGGCCGCATCCTGATCGATGTCGCCCCGCCCTCGCGCCTCCGCGCCGTCCTCGACCGCGCCGACCACCACCCGCCCGATCTCGCCTAGCATCACCGCCCGCCGCCACCCACCCACACCACCCAAAGCCCCGTCATTCGCCCACGGCCCTTGGCCCTTGGTCATTGGTCATTGGTCATTGGTCATTGGTCATTCCGCCACCCGCCCACCCGCTCCCCCCTTCCCATGCGCGTCCCCTCCCTCTCGCTCACCGACAAAGTCGCCCTCGTCACCGGCGCCGGTTCCGGCATCGGCCGCGCCGCCGCCTTGCTCCTCGCCGCCGCCGGCGCGCGCGTCGCCCTGCTCGGCCACACCGCGGAGGACCTCGAGAAGGCGCGCGACGAGATCAAGGCCGCCGGAGGCGAGGCCATCGCCTGCGAGGCCGACGTCTCCGACCCCCGCGCCGTCGAGATGGCCGTCGCGCGCGTGACCGACACTTGGGGCCGCCTCGACATCCTCGTGGCCAACGCCGGCGTCAACGGCCTCTGGGCCCCCCTCGAGCAGATCACCCCCGACGACTGGGATCGCACCCTCTCCATCAACCTCCGCGGCACCTACCTCAGCGTCCGCTCCGCCCTGCCCCACCTCAAGAAGCGCGGCGGCTCCATCATCATCATCTCCTCGGTCAACGGCACCCGCATGTTCAGCAACACCGGCGCCACCGCCTACGCCGTTTCCAAGGCCGGCCAGGTCGCCTTCGCGCGCATGCTCGCCCTCGAGCTCGGGCCCGATCGCATCCGGATAAACACCATCTGCCCCGGCGCCATCAGCACCAACATCGGCGACAACACCACCCAGCGCGACCTCGACAAGATCGGCACCACCGTCGAGTTCCCCGAGGGCCAGATCCCGCTCACTGGCGGCGAGCCTGGCGAATCCTCCCAGGTCGCCGAGCTCGTCCTCTTCCTCGCCGGCGACGCCTACGCCCACATCACCGGCACCGAGGTCTTCATCGATGGCGGCCAATCCCTTCTCCAAGGCTGAGCATGAGCGCCCCACTCCCCCCCTCCACCACGCCCGTCTGGCAGGAGCTGCACGAGCTGCCCTCCGCCCCGCCACTCCCCACCGACACCACCGCCGACGTCGTCATCGTCGGCGCCGGCGTCTCCGGGCTCAGCACCGGCCTGCTCCTCGCCCGCGAGGGCGCGCGCGTCGTCATCCTCGACGCCGGCCAGCCCGCGGCCGGCGAGAGCGCCCGCACCACCGCCCACCTCGCCAACGCCATCGACGACCGCTTCTACAACATCGCCCGTTGGCACGGTCGCGAGGGCGCGCGCCTCGCCGCCCAGAGCCACGGCGCCGCCATCGACCGCATCCAGGCCTTCGTCGAGGAACTCTCCATCCCCTGCGATTTCCGCCGCGTCGACGGCTACCTCTTCGCCGACGCCGGCCAGGATGCCGCCAGCCTCTACGACGAGATCGAGGCCGCCCGCGCCGCCGGTCTCCGCGACGTCGAGTTCGCCGACTGGCCCCTCGCCGGCGGCGGCCCCCGCTGCCTGCGCTTCCCCGGTCAGGCCCAGATCTCGCCCTGGCCCTACCTCGCCGGCCTCGCCGACGAGTTCACCCGCCTCGGCGGCCGCATCCACGGCGGCACCCGCGTGCACGATATCCTCGAAGGGCGAAACGCCATCGTGCGCACCGAGACCAATCTCCGCGTCTCGGCCAAATCCGTCGTCGTCGCCACCAACACCCCGATCAACGACCGCTTCGCCATCCACACCAAACAGCACCCCTACCGCACCTACGTCGTGTCGCTGCTCGTGCCCGAGGACTCCATGCCGCTCGCCCTCTACTGGGACAACGGCGAGCCCTACCACTACGTGCGCCTCGCGCCCTCCCGCGTGCCCGGCATGTGCTCGCTCATCGTCGGCGGCGAGGACCACAAGACCGGTCAGGAGGAGCACCCCGAGCCCCGCTTCGACCGCCTCGAGCGCTGGGCCCGCGAGCGTTTCCCCGTGGCCCCGGACTCGCCCTCCGTGCGCTGGTCCGGCCAGGTGATGGAGACCATCGACGGCCTCGGCTACATCGGCCGCAACCCCGGTCAACACGACAACACCTACGTCGCCACCGGCGATTCCGGCATGGGCATGACCCACGGCACCCTCGCCGGCATGATCATCACCGATCTCATCCTCAACCGGGCCAACTCGTGGAGCCATCTCTACAACCCCGGCCGCATGACGCTTGCCGCCGCCCTCGCCTTCGCCCGCGAGAACTTCAACGTCGCCCGCCAATACCTCGACTGGGGCCGCCCTCACGCCAAAGACGAAAGCGCCGACCTCGCCCCCGGCTCCGGCCGCATCGTCCAGCGAGGCCTGCACAAGATCGCGATCTACCGCGACCTGAACGGCGCCTTGCACGAGCGCTCCGCCGTCTGCCCGCACCTCGGCTGCGTGGTGCGTTGGAACGCCGCCGAGAGCAGTTGGGACTGCCCCTGCCACGGCTCCCGCTTCCAGGCCGACGGCACCGTCTGCAACGGCCCCTCCGCCGAGTCCCTCGCCCCCGCCCCCGGCGCCCAGCAAAGCAGCTCCCCGCGCTCCCCCATCCTGCCCTCGCACTAAAAACGCAGGGCCGCCACTCGCCGGCGACCGCGCCCGCGTTTCGCCCGCGCCGGCCGCCCTCCCCATCATTGGCCATTAGTCATTCGTCATTGGTCATTGGTCATTGGTCATTGGTCATTGGTCATTGGTCATTTTTTCCTCCCCTCCCCTCCCTCTCCTCCCCACCTCCGCCCATGCCTCCTCCCGCTCCTCCCGACGACGCGTTGGCGATCATGTTGGATGACCTGCGGGCGCTGCGCGGCACCCTCGCCACGGCCTGCGAACTGCACGGCGGCGAACCCTCCGTGACGATCAACGAGCCCGCCTCGGCCCTGATCCGGCGCCTGCGGGAGCTGCTGCTGCGCCACAACACGCAAGCCGAGACCCTGCGCGAGACCCTGCGCCCCACGCCCGGAGCTCCGCTCGCCACCGAAGTGGCCGGCGCCTCCGCCCACATCGCCGATTTTTTCCTGCGGGTGCGCAAGCCTCGCCGCTCCCTCATCCTGCGCGACCTCGCCACCTTGCTCCACCTGGCTGCGTCCGACCTCTCCATCCTGCACAGCGCCGCCCTCGCCATGCGGCAGGAGGAGCTCGCCCGCCTCGCCCTCGATCAACTCTCCGACATCACGCCCTTCGTGGTGGAGATCAGCCGCCTGCTGCCGTCCGCCGCCGTCTCCGATCTCGCCTCCGTGAGCATCGTGGCCGATCCCCTCGCGGCCGACCTCGCCGAGGCCAACATCCACGAGGCTTGGCACGTCGACTCCGCCGGACGCGCCTGAACCCGCCTTCCTCGATCGAGCCCCGAGCGCGGCCGCCATGCCGCCCCGCGCCCCGGCACCGACGCGGCCGCCATGCTTTCGCCCTTGGCAGCCCCGCGCCGCACCCAAAGGGTCTGCGCCCCATGAACTATCGCACCCAGGCCGAGTATTACATCAAGGGCATCACCCAAGGCGCCATCGACGCCGCCGAGGTCATCGCCTGGTCCGACGAGGTGATCGTCTCCGCCCCCAAGGCCGAGGACTGGATGGTCGAGATCTCCAGCTGCGGTCCCGAGGATCGCCTCAAGGTCCTCGGCCTGCTCAACACCGTGCAGGGCGAGGCCGACCAAGCCGAGCTCGCCGCCCTGCTCAAAGCCAAGGGGCTCTCCTGATCGAGCCGCCCGCCGCTCAACGCCGCTCGATCACCTCGGCGGCCGGGAAGCGAACCTTCGGCGTGCTCGCATACTTGTCTTCCGCCGAGCGGTAGCCCGCGGCGATACCCATCTGCGTCGCCCAGCCGCTGCCGCTCAGCCCGAGCAGCTCGTCGTATTTGGCCGGGTCAATGCCCTCGAGCGGGCAGGTGTCGATCCCCATCAGCGCCGCCGCGGCCATGAACTGCCCCGCGGCGATGTAGACCTGCTTCGCCGACCAGACCTCGAGTTGACCGGCCTTGGCCTTCCCAGCCACGAAGCCGTCGATCACCTTGCGAAAGCCGGCCAGCGTCTCGACGCCCACGCCGCGCGTCTTGGCCGTGTCGGCGAAGTAGCGGTCGAGGTGCGGCCCGTCGACCGCCTGCTTCACCGCCAGCACCACGAGGTGGCTCGCGTCGGTGACTTGCCCCTGCCCCCAGGACGCCTCGCGCAGCTTCGCGCGCAACTCGGGCGTCTCCACCACGATGAATTTCCACGGCTGGATGCCGAAGGAGGACGGCGCCAGCCGCAGCGACTCCTCCAGCGCGCTCCAATCCCCGGCCGGGATTTTTCGCGCGGGGTCGAATTGTTTGGTGGCGTAGCGCCAGTTGAGAGCGGAGACGAGGTCAGCGGCGGAGATGGTTTTCACAAGATAAGCGGCAAGGTGCGGGTTGAAACGCGTTACTTTCGCCTGCGACGCTGCTCCTCTCCCCCGATGCCGCAAGCCGCCGCTCTTTTTTGTCAACTCCGCGCCCCGGAAATCGCCCCGTGCAACGGTAACGCGATTCATTCTTCAGAATGCGCTTGGCAATCCTCTCGGCCAACCTCGTAAATTCTCTCCTTACCCTGTCGTCGTGCCTCCCGCCCCCGCGGCAGGCCTCCCCTCCATCCCATGGCACTCCCCCTCTCCCGACAAAAGGCGCTCCGCGAGTGGAAGCTCTACTTCTTCATCATACCCTCGCTGCTGCTCGTCGCGACGTTCTCCTACTTCCCCGCCGCCTCGGCCATCTACCACAGCTTCTTTGACTGGCAGGGCGGCGACAACAAGCAGCTCATCGGCTTCGACAACTTCCGTCGCGCCATGGGCGACCAGGTGCTCTGGGACTCCTTCAAGACGGTCTCGATCCTCATCGTCTTCAACCTCTTCAAGATGATCCCGTCCATCCTCATGGCGGTGCTCATCCACCGCCTGAAGAGCGACAACGCCCAGTATCTCTACCGCGTCCTCCTCGTCGTGCCCATGATCGTGCCGGGCCTGGTGACGCTCTTCATCTGGAAGTTCTTCTTCGATCCCAACCTGGGCGTGCTCAACAACGTCCTCGATTTCACCGGCATCAAGTCGCTCCTCGTCTCCCTCGACGGCTTCTTCGGCTGGGGCGTCTTCTTCGACAACGTGCCCATCGGCTGGCTCTCGCAGCCCGAGCTCATCCTCCCCGCTCTCTTCATCTGGGGCTTCCCCTGGATCGGCACCGTCGGCGTGCTCATCTACCTCGCCGGCCTCCAGTCCATCGGCCAGGAGGTCTACGAGGCCGCCGAGCTCGACGGCGTCGGCCCCTTCCAGAAGTTCCTCTACATCGAGCTTCCGCTCATCCTCACGCAGGTCCGCCTCTCGCTCGTCCTGCTCATCATCGGCACCCTGCAGGGCTACGGCCTCCAACTTCTCCTGCTCGGCGACGCCGGCGGCCCCGGTGGCCGCGGCATGGTCCCCGGCCTCTGGATGTATAACCGCGCCTTCATCGCCGGCGAGTTCGGCTACGCCTGCGCCGTCGGCATGATCCTCTTCGTGTTCATCCTCGGGCTTACCTACATCAACAACAAATACGTGAGGGTTGAAAAATGAGTGGCGCCCTGAAAGACTCGGTCGGTTCCTACAAACAGAAGGACTGGCCCAAGCACATCATCATCCTCGCCTTCATCCTCATCGAACTTTTCCCGTTCTACATGATGATGCAGGTGTCCTTTAAGGACAACGCGTCCTTCATCCAGAATCCCTGGGTCCCCTCCCCGCCCTACAGCGTCACCGAGGTCTACCTCGCGGCCGACGGCGCGGAGCTCACCAAGGATCGCACCGCCCGCTGGACCGAGGTCTTCACCGCCTCGGTCAAGCCCCCGCTCGGCGACCCGACCTTCCAGAGTGGCGAGCTGCGCTTCGACCTCAGCGTCTACAAGATCCACAACTGGGGCTTCGGCCTGGCGCTGATCGGCCCCTACATCGCCAACACCGTCTTCGTGGCGGTCACCGGCACGGTGGTCACGCTCTTCCTCGCCATCCTCGGCGCCTACTTCTTCGCGCGCTACAAGATGCCCTTCAGCGGCGTGCTCTGGAGCGCCTTCATGGTGCTCATGCTGCTCCCGGGCGTCGCCAACATCGTGCCGCTCTTCACCCTGCTCAAGGAGATGAACCTGCTCAACACGCTCTGGGCGCTCATCATCGTGGGCATCGCCGGCGGCCAGGTCTTCAATCTCTTCGTCTTGCGCAACTTCATCGAGGACCTCCCGAAGGACCTCTTCGAGGCGGCCGAGATGGACGGCGCCAGCCACTTCAAGCAGATCGTGAACGTCGTCATCCCGATGTCCGGCCCGATCATCGGCACCCTCGCCATCCTCAGCTTCCTCGGCAAGTGGAACGACTTCCTCCTGCCCCTCATCGTGCTGCGCGACAAGGAGCTCTTCACCCTCGGCGTCGGCCTCATCTACCTCGACGGCGAGTATGTGAAGCAGTGGGGCCAGATCATGGCGGCCTACTTCATCGCCTCGATCCCGCTGATCATCATCTTCCTCTTCTGCATGCGCCTCTTCGTCCGCGGCCTCTCCGCCGGCGCCATCAAGGGCTGAGCGCGCCCGCGGGCGGTCCCCTGCGCGCCGGCCGCCGGCCTTGCTCGAAATCGCAGCGCGGTTGTCTGCAACCGCGCTGATCTCCGGCGCGCCCGCCGACCCGATACTTCACGCGTATCCGCGGACAAGGCGCGCCCTGGCCGGACCCGTCAAACAAGCTACCGGCCCTGAGTCGCAGCCGCGCCCGAGGCGCCGGAAAGTTCGCTGATCTGATCGTCGGACAGCGCGAAGCTCCATACGCCGGCGGCCTCGATCATCGTGCCCCGCGGCAACAACCACCGGCTGCCGCCGCTGCCCGAGTTGACCCCGCTGATCTGGAAATAGCCCGAACCGATGTTGTTGCCCGTCGGCACCGAAGGCGGGATGTTGGCCGTCTGCACCAGGCTGTCGAGCAAGGCGCCGCCCGCGGGATCCCGCACGTCGATGCGAAGGCTGCGCCCGCTGTCGAAACGCAGCGAAATGTCATACCACTTGCCCGGCTCCAGAAGGAGTGAATCGGGCCGCTGCAAC
>JAUVVA010000207.1 GCA_030604905.1 Verrucomicrobiota bacterium
ATACCCTTACACAAATCCCGTCGCTCCACGCCGCCCTCGGGGCCTTCGGTCCCGAATCTCAAATCTCAAATTTCAAATCTCAAATCCAAGAGCTCCCGGCGCTCCGCGACCTCCTCCAGCGCGCGCTCAACGACGAGCTCCCCGCCGACCTCGCCGACGGCGGCTACATCCGCGGCGGCCATTGCCCCGAGCTCGACCGCCTGCACTCGCTGAAAACCGACAACCGCGCCTGGCTCTCGCAGCTCGAGGCCTCCGAGCAGGCCCGCACCGGCATCCGCAGCCTGAAGGTCAAATACACCAACAATTTTGGCTACTACATCGAGGTCACCAAGGCCAACCTCCACCTCGTCCCCGCCGACTACATCCGCCGCCAGACGACGGTGAACGGGGAGCGCTACGTCACCGACGCCCTTCGGCAAAAGGAAAAGGAAATCCTCTCCGCCGACGACCTCGCGCTCGCCCGCGAGCAGGAGCTTTTCGCCCAGCTCGTCGCCGCCGTCCTCGACGAGTCCATCGCCCTCGCCAAGACCGCCCAAGCCCTCGCCGAGCTCGACGTCCTCGCCGGCTGGGCCGAGCTCGCCCGCGAGTGGGACTACTGCCAGCCCGAGTTCGTCGAGGAGCCCGTGCTCGAGATCAGCGCCGGCCGCCACCCCGTGGTCGAGCAGATGCTCCGCGATCCCTCGCGCCCCGCCGGCTCGCAGGCCTTCGTCCCCAACGACACCCGCCTCTCCGCCCACGCCGAGCAGCTCGCGCTCCTCACCGGCCCCAACATGGCCGGCAAATCGACCTACATCCGCCAGATCGCGCTCATCGCCCTCATGGCCCACGTCGGCTCCTGGGTGCCCGCGAGCGCCTGCCGCCTCGGCCTCGTGGACCGCATCTTCTCGCGCGTCGGCGCGAGCGACGACCTGGCGCGCGGCAACTCGACCTTCATGGTCGAGATGAACGAGACCGCCAACATCCTCAACCACGCCACGCCGCGCTCGCTCATCATCCTCGACGAGATCGGCCGCGGCACCTCGACCTACGACGGCCTCTCCATCGCCTGGGCGGTGGTCGAGCACCTCCACGCCGACCCCGAGCAGGGCCCGCGCACGCTCTTCGCCACGCATTACCAGGAGCTCACCCAGCTCGAAAAACACCTGTCACGGCTGCGCAACTACAGCGTCGCGGTGAAGGAGTGGAACGACGACATCGTCTTCCTCCGCCGCGTGGTGCCCGGCGCCGCCGAGCGCAGCTTCGGCATCCAGGTGGCGCGCCTCGCCGGCCTGCCGCCGAGCGTCATCGACCGCGCGCGCACGATCCTCGCGAAGCTCGAAGGCGACGAGACGGCGGTCGAGCTGCCGGCCGCGCCCGTGGCCAAGCCGAAGAAGAAGCTCACCGTCGCCCCGGCCGATAGCGCCCAGCTCGAGTTGCTCTGAAACCGGGATCGTTCGGCGCCCAGGGGCAGGGCGCGGTCGAGTCGCCGCGATGATGCGAAGCGGGCGACCGCGTGGTTTCGCGATCAGGGATGGAAGTCGAGCTCGAGTGTCGGGGGCGCGTGGCCGCGGGTATGTTCGCGCGCGGCGAACAAGAGGTTGTCGTCGGGGCTTCCGCGGACGCGCGTGATGATGAAGGTCACGTGTCCGTTGGTATCGGCGCGGAGAAAATTGAGCACGCGGGGATCGCCGACCGAATCGAGCAGCGTGAAGCTCTGGCCGACGGAGAACAGGCTGCCTTGCAAGGTCGATTGTCCGAGGATGCGCGCCTGCCCGCCGCGCTCGATGCCCGCGCCCACGCTGGCCATGCGTTCATCGTGCACATTGGCCGGGGCGTTGCCGTAGGTGATCTCCATCTCGGGCCAGTCTTCGCCCAAGCGAGCGGCTCCGGCCCGCGCGCCGTCGTTGAGGCCAAAGACCCGGAACGTGATGCCATCCACTTGGGCGGACTGGGTGAGGTCCATGCTGGCGATGGTCAGCCGAAGGCGAGCCGCGGCGATGCGATCGAGCGGGACGCCCTTCAGGTCGAAGCGCAGGTATATCTTTCTGCGGGCCCCGCCGTCTTTGGCGGCGATGATTTGGCTGCCCCCGAAATTTTGGTGGGTGGCTTGGGTGGTTCCGTTGACTTGCGCGTCGGCGCCCCAGCCGCCGTCGGCCGTGCTGAGCACTTTGCGGGAAAGGCTATCGGCGAAGAGGACGGGACCGGTGGAAAGGAGGAGACAGGGGACGAGGTTTCGGAGGAGGCGGGGGTAAGGCATGCCCCCGAGGCTTGGCCTTGGGGACGGGCTTCCAAGGTGTCGTCCGTTCTCTCTATTGCACGCGGCCGGCGCGCGGCGGTCGCGGACTTCCGACGTGTCAGCGACGGAGCAAGGTCCCGTCGGCGAACTCGGCCTCGAGCTGCATGCGCGCGTCCGGCGCGGGCGCGGGCTCGATGCGGTAGGCGCCGGGGGCGCGGGGATCCTCGGGGTGGCGGAGCAGGCCGTTGAAATCGTGGCGCACGAGCGAGAGCAGCTCGAGCTCCTCGCCGTTGGTCTGGATGCGCACGGCGCTCGCGCCCTTGCCGGCGGCGGGCTCGCCGAAGCCGGGCGGCGGACGGCGGTCGGAGGCGGGGCGCACGAGCGTGCCGTCGGTGGGGCCGACGTGGCGCGTCTCGACCGGGCGGGCGGTGCGCACGACGAGGTTGTTGACCGAGGCGCCGGCGCGCTCGGGGAGCGGCTCCCAGAAGTGGCCGCGGCCGCTGTCGTTGCCCTGGCCGAGGTAGATGCCGCGACCGCCGGGATTGCCGTTGCGGCCGGTGTCGATCGTGTTGTGCGCGGTCCAGGTGCGGGCGCTGTTCCAGGAGAGGAGGGCAAACTCGAACCAGGCGCCGCCGGGACGGAGGTCGATGCTGATGTTGTTGGCCACGAGGTTGGGGCCGGGCGAGGCCTCGACGCCGACGGCCCAGGCGATGGGGTCGAGCATGAGGTTGCCCTCGAGGCGGTTGTTGTAGTGCTCCCAATCGAGCCAGAGCGCGGGTCCGTCGCCGGCGACGAAGGTGTTGTGGCGGATGATGGAGCCGGTGAGGCGGAAGAACTTCATCGCGCCGGACTCGTCGAAGCGTTCGTAGCCGTTGCGGTTGTTGTCGAAGATGTGGTTGTGCTCGACGATCAGACGGCCGCGGCGAGGCGGGTTGTCCACGTTGTCGGGCGTGAGGTGTCGCGAGGAGCCGGCGGCGCCCCTGCCGAGGGCGCCGGTGGAGTGCACCCCGGTGTCGCGGATGACGACGGGCGCGGACTCTTGGGAGAAGGCCGCGGTGCGAACGTAGTAGCTGAGGGCGCGCACCTCGGGTTGGAGGAAGCGGCAGTGCTCGATGGTGACACCGGGGGCCTCGACGAGGACCTGGGCCTTTTGCTGAGGCTGGGCGCCGTTGCGGAATTCGAGGCCGCGCACGGTCCAGTGCGGCTGGTTAAAGTGGGCGAGGAGCTCGCGCGCGCCCATGTCGAGCGGGAGCCGGTTGGGATCTTCGCCGGCGGGCAACTTGAGGAAAATGCCGCGCGTGGGCTTGTCGGCCGGGAGCGGGCCGAGGACGGTCCACTCGCGGAGGAAACCGAAGCGCGGCGCGTTCTTCGCGGGCGGGCGGGTGCGATCCTGCGGGGCGGTGGCCTGCGAGGGAGTGTCGGTGCGGCCGCGGGGGAGGCGGAAGCGGATGCGGTGGTCGAGCTCGGGGCGGACGGTGGAGTCGAGGAGGAGGACGACGTGGTTCCAGCCCTCGCGGAAGGGGAGGCGGCTCCACATGTCGCCGTTTTCGCGGCGATTGGGGTCGGGCTTGGCGGTGCCGGCGATGCCGTAGGCGGGCTGGATATCACCGTTGAGCCAGACGCGGTAGGGGTTGAGCTGGACGCGGAAGGGCGAGCCGGTTTGGCGGCCGGCGCGGAAGCCGCCGGTGAGCCAGATCTGGCCCGTGACGGGGGCGGGGAAACGCGGGTCCCATTCCTCGCCGCGCACGGGGTCGAGCCAGACCCAGGAGGAGGCGAAGAAGAGGCCGCGGGTGTCGCCAAATTCGAGGTGGCCGTCGTCGGTGGTGGTGACGTGGCGCCAGGTGAGGCCGAGGGCGCGGTCGCCGGGGCGGGGGGACTGAGCGGCGGGGTTGGCGGGCGGCTCGATGAGGGCGCGGTCGGCGCGGAGTTGCACGAATTCGCGGTCGCCGAGTTCGGAGAGGAGGGTGCGCTCGCGGAGCACTTGGCCGTCGAGGGCGAGTTCGGCGGGGCCGGAGGTCCAGTGGTCGGCGTGCCAGAGGCCGGGCTTGCCGGGCACGGGGCGCCAGGCGCCGGCAGGCGGGGCGGCGTTGCCGCTGATGACGGGGAGGCGACCGTCGGGGCCGCGGACGCCCTCGATCACGATGGGTTTCTCGGGCGTGCCGGCGGTGGCGGGCAGGATGGTCTCGCGGTAGAGGCCGGGGCGGACCTGGATGACGTCGCCGGGCTGTGCGCGGCGGACGGCGGCCTGGATGCTGCGGAAGGGCGAGGCGGAGTCGGAGGCGTTGGCCGCGGAGGCGTCCACGATGTGCGTGGGGGCGGGGTGCGGGACGATGGGCGCCGGGCCGGTGGGCGCGGGCGGCTCGGCGGCGGCGGGGCGCTCGGCGGAGGGCGGGGTGCGCAGATACCAGTTTTTCAGGCCGTCGGCGGAGGGGCGGTCGAGGAGGCGGGCGAGGAGGGCTTCGCGCGCGGCGGGCTCGGCGGGGAGGCCGGCGATCTGGTCGAGCGGGTAGTTGATGAGCCACCAGCCGGGGCGGTTGGTCTCGAGGGTGCCGGTGGCGGCGTCCCAGCGGACGGAGAGGCCGGAATCGGCGAGGTGGGCGAGGAGGAGTTTTTGGCCGCCGGCC
>JAUVVA010000180.1 GCA_030604905.1 Verrucomicrobiota bacterium
ACGCTGTGCGGGATGTAGTTTTCCGAGAACTGCTCGAAGAGGACCTCGAAGGGCTTGCGCAGGATGTTGGTGAGGACGGAGAGGCGGCCGCGGTGGGCCATGCCCATGACGAACTCCTCCACGCCGACCTCGGGCGCGTGTTCGATCATGGCGTCGAAGGCGGCGATCATGGTCTCGCCGCCCTCGAGCGAGAAGCGTTTCTGGCCGACGAACTTGGTGTGGAGAAACTTTTCGAAGAGCTCGGCCTTGTGCAGGCGGCGGAGGATGCGGCGCTTTTGCTGCTTGGTGAAGGAAGGCGTGTTTTCGTTGGCCTCCATGCGGGCCTGGAGCCACTCGCGCGCGTCGTGGTCCTGCACGTGCATGAACTCGACGCCGATGGTGCCGCAGTAGGTCGACTTCACGGCGCGCTGGATCTCGCGGAGTTTCTTTTGCCCGCCGCCCTGAAAGTTGGTGAGGGTGAAGCTTTCGTCGAGGTCCTCGGGGCCGAGGCCGAAGTTTTCGAGGGTGAGCTTGGGGTGCGGGGCGGGTTTTTCGCTAAGGGGGTCGAGGTGGGCCTCGAGGTGACCGTGGGAGCGGTGAGCGTTGATGTAGCGGATGATTTGCGCCTGCTTGTAGGAATCGATGACCTTGACTCCGGAGGCGCTGACCGACGCGGCGGTCGGGGCCGAGCCGGGCGCGGCGATGGTGTTGCCGAGCGTGAAGCCTTGGAAAAACGCGCGCCAGGTGGGATCGACCGAGTCGGGATTGTCGAGCCATTGGGCGTAGGCGGCTTCGATGACGTCGGAGTTCGCGCGGGCGGCGAGGGGGACGGAGTTCATGGAGGATTGGGCAAAGGAGAAAAGAATCGGAAATCTAGCGGAAGCGCGGAAGGGGCGGAAGGGAGAGACTTACGCCATTCGGCGGCGGGCTCAAGGGGGGAAGGGACGCCACGGCGGGTTTGAGTTCTGCTAAACGGCTGGCAGGATGACGTTAACTTGTTCGAATAGCCCGATGGAAACAGAGATCAAAGCGTCGCTAATCGCGCTCTTGGATGCGATTAAATCTTCTAATGGACAGGCCGTGGCGGCCGAGATGGCCCGGCTGGAGGAGTTCGCGGCGCGGGGGCGGCAGACGCTGCATCCGCAACTGCTTCACTTTCTGGATAATCGGAGTTATGCGAAGGCGGCGATGTTTTTGGGCGGGGCCTCCGAGATCCCGGTGGGCGTGTGCGGCGGGCGCGCGGGACGGCCGACGGCGGGAGGGGCGCAATGAGCCGGCCGGAGAAGGGTAAGGTGCCGACGGATGGCGGGGCGGGTTTGGGGCAAAATCCCTTCGCGGGCGCCTTGGGCGGGCTGGGAAATCTGGCCTCGGCGCCGGCTCAAGCCGCGTCTCCATCGCCGGCGGCGACGGGATCCGGGGCGGCGAAAGCGGAGGACGGGAGCGGGAAAAATCGCGGCCGCGTGGATGTGCTGCGCACGACCGCGGGGCGCGGCGGCAAGACGGTGACGGTGGCTAAAAATTTCATCGGGATCGGCGGAGCGGAGAAGGAGGCCTTGTGCAAAAAGATGCGCGCGGCCGCCGGCTGCGGCGGCACGGTGAAGGACGGCGTGATCGAAATCCAAGGTGATCAGCGCGAGGTGGTGGCGCGGGTGCTGCGTGAGGCCGGCTTTCGGCCGGTGATGGCGGGCGGCTGAGGCCGGGCGCGGTTTCGCGGCGCGGCCGGCGCTTCGTGCGGCCGCGCGGGTCTTGGTCGCGATCTCGGCACCGGGCGTCCTGGCGCCCGGGTGCCGAGACCGCGAGCCGATGCGCAAGCGCTCCGACCTCGCGGAGGCGACGGCGACCGCCGCCAGCTGAAGAAAGAAGCGGAACGAGAGCGGGCTGGTGCGGAAAAAACACGGGCCCACGTTCGGGGATTTGTATCAGGGCAATTCTTGCAGCCCAATGGCCAAACTCTTCTGCTCGCGGCGCATGGACGCGCCTTCGCTCACTTCCGAACTTTTCGCCTTGGCCTTTGGCGCAGGCGAGGGCGAGGAGTCGTCCGCCCGCCTCGCGGTGCCGGTGTTTTCGGAGGAGAAACGCGAGACCTTGTTTGACACCTTGGGCACGGCGGGGAGCGAGTGCGGTTTCGACCTTTTCGAATCGGAGGACTGGCTGGTGGGGCTTCGTTTCGAGTCCGCGACTCGCGGGCTCGGAGAGATCTCGGAGGCGCTTTACCGGGATTTGCAGACGGTGGCCCGCCGCAGAGAGCGCGAACTGGCGCGCATCTGGAACTACGTGCCGCGGATCAACGAGCCCACGGCCACGGCCGGCGGCTTGGAGGCCTACAGGGTCTTCTGTCGCGGGCGGGCGGCAGCTTTTGAGCGCGGGGGCTGGCGCGGAGCGGTGCCGGCGGCCTCGGCGGTCGGCGGCGCGCCGGGCCTGCTCGCGGTGATGTTTGCCGCCTCGCGGGAGCGCCCCGTCATGCGCGAAAATCCCGAGCAGGTCCCCGCTTACGAATACCCGAGGGACTACGGCCCGCGCTCGCCCAGTTTTTCGCGCGCTTCGCAAGTGCGGGCCGAGGGCCGGCGTTGGACCTTTGTCTCGGGCACGGCGGCGATCAAGGGCCACCGCTCCATCGTGGCGGGCGGTTTGGCGGGGCAAATCGAGTGCACGCTCGACAACCTTCGGCTGATCTCGCGCGAGTGCGGCTTGGGCGAGCGGCTGGCGGCGGAGCGGCCCGCGGTGGAGCGCCATTTCAAGGTCTACCTGCGGCACGCGGCGGATTTTCCCGCGGCGCGCGCGGCGCTCGAGTCGCGGCTGCTCCGCGCCGGGGACCGGGTGCTTTGGCTGCACGCCGACATCTGCCGGGCGGAGTTGTTGATCGAGATCGAGGCCAGCGTGGCGGAGTGACGCCGCCCGTCTCCATGCATCAGCAACCGAAACGCAAGGTTTGGATCTGGCTGCTCTGGATCGCGTGCTTTTACGCGACCTGGAGTTGGCTGGTGTTTGGGGAGGGGATGTGGGGCGAGGTCGCGGCGCATTGGCCAATCGCGCTGGCGATGTCGGCCGGCAGCTACGTGGCGGGCTCCACGCCGATGGGCGGCGGCACAATCGGGTTTCCGATCCTGGTGCTGTTGTTTGACCAGCCGGCGAGCTTGGGGCGCGATTTCAGCTTTGCGGTGCAGTCGATCGGGATGGTGAGCGGCAGCATCTTTATCCTGTCGCGTCGGCAGCCCCTGGCCTGGTCGATGTTGAAGGGAGCGATGCTCGGTGCGCTGGTGGGCACGCCGCTCGGGATCGCGTTTCTCGCGCCGCTGGTGCCGGCGCTCTGGATCAAGGTCGTCTTCGCGGTGGTGTGGGCGAGCTTCGGCGTGTTGCACCTGTATCGGGTGGGGGAGATCGCGAGCCACAGCGGCATGACGGAGTTTGACGAGCGCTGGGATTTTCGTGTCGGGCTCTTGGTCGGGCTGGGCGCCGGCATGACGGTCACGGCGGTGACGGGCGTGGGCATCGACATGGTGCTCTACACGGTGCTGGTGTTGCTTTGCCGGGCCGACCTGAAGATCGCGATCCCGACCTCGGTCGTGATCATGGGCTTCACCTCCTTGGTCGGGGTAAGTTTCAAAAACCTGACGACGGGTCTGCAGCCGGGAGTCTATGAAAACTGGCTCGCGGCGGCGCCGGTGGTGGCGCTGGGCGCGCCGCTCGGGGTGTTTATCGTGAACCTGATCGGTCGAAAGCCGACCCTGCTCTTCGTCGCGGTGCTGTGTGTGGGGCAGTTTGTCTGGACCTGCTACAACGAGCGCGCGGCGCTGGGGCTCGCGGGGCTCGCCGGCTGCGTGCTCGCGGTGGGGGCGGGGGTCTGGGGTTTTGAAAAACTCCGCGCGTGGGGGGCGGTGTTGGTGGGCGAGGCGAAGGCGAAGAAAGCGAACCGCCTGATCGCCCGCCACGCGCCGCACGCGGGCGGCGTGGGGTCGTAGCAAGGGGTGTTCGCCTGCGAATGCCGGGCTCGCGCGGATGGGGTCGAAACGCGGGCGTCCCGCGTCCGCGGTCGTCGCAAGCGACGACCCTCGTTGCTACGGGTTGCGCGGCAGCACCGCGCGGTAATCGCGCTCGCGCAGCAGATCGAGCACGGCGGCGAAGGCGGCGACGCGAACCGCTGCGCGCAGGGGCGGGCCCTCGTGGAGCAGGATGATCGCGCCCGGGCGGAGCTGACGCGCCACGCGGGCCGCGACCTCGGCGGCATCGCGGGCGAGGGTATCCCCGCTGCGGATACTCCAGCCGACGCACTCCAGCCCGCGCGTGGCGAGGGCGGGCGCGAGGAAGAGGCTCTTGATGCCGACCGGAGGGCGAAATCTCGCCACCGGCGCGTCCGGCGCGGCGTCGGCGTAGGCGGCGAGGGCCGTGTCGAGCTCGCGGGCCACGCGGCGGGGGCCGGCGCACCAAAACGTGAAGGCCGGGTGGCGGTGGGTGTGGTGCGCGATCTCGTGGCCGCGTCGGACGATCTCGGCGACCAGCTCCGGGTGGCGGGCGGCGCGTTCACCGACGAGAAAAAAGGTCGCCCGCGCCTCGTGCGCGTCGAGGAGGTCGAGGATGCGGGGCGTGTCCTCCGGGTGCGGGCCGTCGTCGATCGTGAGCCAGACTTCGCGCGCGCCGGGCGTGGAGGGTGCGAAGCGGCTGCGCACCGGCACGAGGCCGCGGGCCGAAGGCACCAGCAACTGGTAAAGCAGCACGCAGCCGGGCGCGAGGAAGAGCGGGACGGCGAGCGCGGCCGGCAGCCCCAGACCCCAGAGGAGAAGCGCGGCGACCTTGCCGGCGGCCAGGGTGAGGAGCAGCGGGCGCGCCGAAAAGGCCGGGGACGCGGAGCGCGGCGGCTCGGCGGGGCGGGGCGGCGGCGGAAGAAGGGTGTCGGCGGGCCTCATCGGGCGAGCAGGGCGCGGAGCGCGGTGGCATCGGGCTTGCCGCGGGCGGTGAGCGGGAAGGCCGGCAGAGGCACGAGCCGGCGCGGGATTTTCCACGGGGCGAGGTGGGCGCGGAGGAGGGCGCGCAGCGCGGAGGCCTCGAGCGTGGTGGCGAGCACGGCGGCGAGTTGCTCCGGGTCGTCGGGGTGGGGGGCGACGAAGGCGTCGGCGACATCGGGCAGGGCGCGGAGAGCGTTTTCCAATTCGCCGAGGTCGAGGCGGCGGCCACCGATCTTGTGCAGGCGGCCGGCGCGGCCGAGCAGCACGAGGCGTCCGTCGGGCTCCAGGCGCGCGCGGTCGGCGGGGATGTGACCGGCGGCGCGCAGCACGGCGGCGCCGCGCACGCGGACGCGTTGACCGCGTAGTGGCGTGATCGATACGCCGTCCAGCGCGGTGCCGACGGAGGTGCCGGCGAGGGTGTCGTCGCCCTCGCGGTCGAAGGCGATGCCGCCGGTCTCGCTCGAGCCGTAGAAGCCGTGGGCTTTGAGGCCGAAGCGGGCGTGGAAAGCCTGGGCGGTGGCGGCGGGCAGGGGCGAGCCGGCGGAGATGACGACGCGCAGCGGCGAGAGGGCGTCTGGCGCGAGATCGGCCTCGGCCAGCACGCGCAGGAGCGCGGGCACGGCGGGAAAGACGGTGGCGCGGTGGCGCGAGATGGCGGCGGCGAGCGCGTGGGGCAGAGGGGTGTCCACGCAGACGAGCGAAGTGCCCTGGACGAGGAGCGGGACCACGAGGTTGCCGAGTCCGTAGGAGTGGCCGAAGGGAATGACGGCGAGGTTTCGGTCTTCGGGGCGGATGTCCATGCTCGCGCAGACTTGGCGGCCATCGGCGAGCATCTGCGTGTGGGTAAAGGCGAGGGCGCGGGGCGTGCCGGTGCTGCCCGAGGTGAGCTTGACGAGCGCGTGGCGGCCCGGCGAGCGCGCGGGGGCCTCGGGCACCGGGACGAGTTTGCCCTCAATCCACGCGAAGGAGGCGCGAGCGGCGGCGGCGAGGCGGAGTTGGCTCGCGGAGGGCTCGGCGGGATCGAGCGGCACCGGGGTGGCACCGGCGCGGAGGAGACCGAGGAAGGCGGCGAACCAAGCCGGGCCGTTGGGGAGGGCAAAGGTGACGCGGAGCCGCGCGACCTCCGAGGGAAGCGCGCCCGCAAAGGCGTCGGCGAGCGCATCAAGCTGGGCGCGGGTGTGCGCGCGGTCGGCGGGCGCCTCGATCAGTGCGACCGCGTCCGGCGCAGCCGCGAGCGTGGCCGCCCAGGCGGAGAGAAGAGTGGGGGCGGGGCGAAGCATGCGCTTATCGCAAGGCGGTTCCAAGCGGCTTGACGTGGCATGGGCGTCTTGCCCTGCCCCGTTTCGCTACCCGAGCAGGCGACTGCACGTGGAGGCCATGCTCCAGGTGCCGAGCATGGGCTTGGCGTTCCAAGTGCTCTCCGCAGCTAATGAGCAGATTCGTAGGGTGGGCCATGTTCTCACTCAACCTCTCGCGCGTGATGGCCGGCTTGTCGTGCCCTTTCGTCTGAAGCGAAGCAGTTTTTCCCGGCGCTCCGGCTGTTCGCGGCCATCCAGCACGGCCAAGACCAGCGTCCTCGCCTTCTCTTCGATGAAATACACCGCGAAGTAGGTCTGCTTGATAAGCGCCCGCTGCACCCGGCCGACTTTGAATGGAAACAGATCGGGGCTCCATTCGATCCAGCCGACGGTCTCGTTCGTATCTATCGAGGAGGTGAACGCGGCCGTCAGAACGCCAAGTCAAGTAGTGGGCGATGGTCTTTTCGAGGTCGTCCTCGACCTCTGGCAGGGCTTCGACCCGCTTGCTGTTCATTTGGCCCGCAGCTTGCGCATGAGCTCCGCGTGCGGAATGGGCACGGATTTTCCGCGTCGGTAATCGGCGAGGCGGGCGGCGACGATCTTCTTGTGGGCGGCCGGCACCGGGGCGGTGCGTTCGTCGGCAACGGAGAGCCAGAGGCGCTCAGCAATCTCCA
>JAUVVA010000184.1 GCA_030604905.1 Verrucomicrobiota bacterium
CCGTCGATGGGGCCGCCGCGGCTCTGGATGAAGCGGGCGGTGTCGATGAAGTGCTTGAGGTGGACGGGGTCGAGGGCGAGGTCGTGGTTGCCCCAGTCGTTGAAGTAGAGCGGCACCTCGGGGCCGAGGACCTCGCGGGCGGTCTTGAACCAGTCCACCATGATGTCCTTGCCGAAGAGGTCCATGAGCTCGTGGTTGTTGTAGGGCTCGTTCAACACGTCCCACTCCGAGACGAGGCCGGCGGTGGCGGAGGCGATGTCGCGGATGTGGGCGAGCACGCGCTGGGGGATCTCCTTCTGGCGCGGGGTGCCGATGAGCGAGACGATCTCCTTGGGCAGTCGTTTGGAGGAGGCCCAGACGAGCACGTGGCCGCGCACGGGTATCTCGCGCTCCTTTAGCCAGCGGAGCGCTTCGAGCGTGCGCTCGCGGTGCTGTCCGTGGTTGTCGCGGTCGCCGGCCCAGAAGGGCCACTTGAGGTCGTTTTCTGGGCCGACGGCGTTGAAGATGGAGAAGAGCGTCTCGCGGAAACGTTCGCGGTTCGGGCCTTCGTTCATGAGGAGCGGGAAGGGCACGGCGGTGCCGAACTCGAAGTGGTGGCGCGTCATGTCAACCGACACGCGGGCGGCGGGCACGGGGCGGCCGGCGGAGTCCACGACCTCGATGGCGATGTCGCCCTTGCGGATCCGCTCGATACGCGCTTCGGCTTCGCGGCGCCACGCGGCGTCGGGCGACTGGCCCTGGTAGGTGACGCGGGTGCGGGGCAGGTCCTCGTAGGCGATCTTCGTGCCGTAATGGAGGAGGGCGAGATCGGTGATCTGCACGGTCTGCGCGTGGAAGCCAAAACCGAGATAGACCCCGGCCTCGCCGGCGGCGTAGTCGGAGGCGAAGCGGACCGGCACATAGTAATCTTGCCACTGGGGCAGCAGGTCGAAGCGCGCCATGGCGCTGCGCTGATAGTCTCCGCCGGCCCGTTGCACGACGGCCCGGATCTGGCCCTGGCCGGTTTCGTGGTGGGTGTGGCTTACCCGGGCACGGAAGCGGAGGAGCGCGACGTCGCCTTTTTTCACCGGGCTGGTGGTGCGGGCGATTAGCTGGATGGCCCAGGCGGGGCTGGTGTCGCGCAGGGTGGCGACTTCCCAGGTGGGCGAGGAGGCGGGGCCGCTGGTCTTGAGCGTGTAGAGTTCCGATCGTCCTTGGCCTCGCAGATCGGAGGCCGAGATCACGGCTACGCCTCCGGGTGGAGTCGAGTCGGAAGGAAAGGCCTGCGGGCCGGAGACGAAAACGAGCAGTGCGAGCGCGGCGAGACGGGCGAGCAAACCGGGGAACAGGCGGGTAAGGGTGCGCATAAGGGAGGGTGGAGGCTGCGGGCGCGTCCGAGCTTTGCCGACGACGGCTGAGGTTCACTCGTTAAGCAAGCGGTGGGAGTGCGGCCGGCCGGCGGCGTGCGGCTTGCCTCCGGGGCGGCGGGCGTCGCAGGCTCCTGGTTTTGCCATGTCCGCTTCTCCCGCTCCCGCCACGCTCGTCGCCTTGCTCCACGGTCCGGATCAGCCCGGCCTCGTCGCGCGCGTCTCCGGTTGGATCTTCGAGCGCGGGGGCAACATTGTGCATGCCGACCAACATCACGACCGCGAGGCGGGCGTGTTTTTCCAGCGGGTCGAGTGGGTGCCGCCGGCCGGCGCCGACGCGAAGGCGATGGCGGCCGACTTCGAGGGCTTCGGGCGCGGACTCGGCATGAGCACCCAGGTGGCGCGCAGCGAACGGCGTCCGCGCGTGGTGCTGTTTGTCTCCAAGTTTGATCACTGTTTCCACGACTTGATCCTGCGCTGGAAGAGCGGGGACTACGCGGCGGACTTCGTCGCGGTGGTGTCGAACCATCCCGATCTGGCCGAGGCGAGCCGCGGCTACGGGCTGCCTTACCACCACATCCCGGTGAGCGCGGCGACCAAGGCCGAAGCGGAGGCCAGGCAGCTCGCGCTCCTGTCCGAGCTGCGCGCCGACCTCGTGGTGATGGCGCGCTACATGCAGGTGCTCTCGCCGGAGTTTTTGGAAAAGGGGCCGCCGGTGATCAATATCCACCACTCCTTCCTGCCCGCCTTTGCCGGCGGCCGCCCCTATCACCAAGCCTACGAGCGGGGCGTGAAGTTGATCGGTGCCACCGCGCACTACGCGACCGCCGTGCTCGATGACGGCCCGATCATCCAGCAGGACGTGGCGCGGGTGACGCACCGGCAGGGGGTTTCCGAGCTCATCCGCTTGGGGCGCGACTTGGAGCGCATGGTCCTCGCCCAAGCCGTGCGTGTGCATCTCGAGCACCGGGTGCTGGTTTACGGAAAGCGGACCGTCGTTTTCGACTGAGGCTGGGCCACTTTCGCCGAATTTAGGCCAACTTGTTGCGATAGCGGCGGGTATCCGGTGTAACTTGTTTTATCTGAGCGAAATAAATTAAAGGAAATCGCGGCTTTACGGCGGCGGCGGTGGGTGTTTTCCTGACCGTCCTTCAATCAGAACCCGCATGGCCGCCCCCGCTGACCACAATCCTTCCCGCACCGCCGGCGACGATCGCAACTTGGTGACGATCGACGAGAACTATCTCGCGCCGAGCTTCGAGGATCGCGCGGTGATGTTTTGGGAGAAGCACGGGCGCACCGTGATCACGGTCCTCGTTCTGATCGCGCTCGCGATCGTGGGGCGCTTCGCTTTCCAGCATTTCGCGGAGGCTCGCGAGCGTGCCATCGCCGCCGAGTATGCCGCCGCGCAAGACAGCGCCGCGTTGCGTGCCTTTGCCGAGGCTCGCCCCACCGCTCCGCTCGCCGGCGCCGCCTTCCTTCGTCTGGCCGATGAGGCCTACGTCGCCGGAAATTTCGCCGCCGCGCAGGCCGATTACGAGGCGGCCCTTCGTGCGCTCGGCGCCTCGCCGCTCGGCGACCGCGCCCGTCTCGGCTTCGCCATCTCCAAGCTCCTGGCCGGCGACACGGCCGGAGCCAAGACCGCGCTCGAGAGCCTCGCCAACGACGTGGTCGCCACGCGCACCCTTCGCGGGGAGGCCGCCTTTCATCTGGCCGTGCTCGAGCGCGACGCCGGCCGTCCCGCCGAGGCGATCCGCTGGACCGAGCAGGTGCTCGGCGTCGATCCCTCCGGCCTGTGGGCGCAGCGCGCCTTGCAGCTCCGCATGAGCCTGCCCGAGCCCGCCGCCGCGGCTCCCGAGATTTCCCTGCAAAGCGTCCCGGATTCTTCCGCCACGCCCGCCACCGGAGAGGCTCCGGCCGCGGTGAGTTTTCCCGGCAGCGGCGGATGAGAACCACGACGCCAATCCCTTTCTCCCATTGGTTCTGGGAGACACCCGACGAGCCCGCCGCTGCCCCAACGGCGGGTTTCGTTTTGCCCGGATAAAGTCACGCCGCGCCGGCGGAGCGCGGTCGCCCGGCCCGGGCGCCCGCCGCGGGGCTTGCGCCGCCCGCCATCTTCTTTTCACCTGCACCCTTTTCCCATGAGCCAAGCCGATCCCGCCAACCCGCCCCCCGCCAACCCCGAGCCCGCCGCCGCGCCCCCGTCCGCGCCCGAGGCCCCCGGGGCCGCCGCCGGGGACGCGTCCGCCGCGTCCGCCGCCGCTCCCGCCTCCGGCCCCTCGCCCGAGGAGCAGATCGCCGCCGCCAAAAAAGAGGCCGCGGAAAACTACGAGCGCTACCTGCGCTCCGTCGCCGACCTCGAAAACTTCCGCAAGCGCGCCGTGCGCGACCGCGAGGACGCCTCCCACCGCGCCGCCACCCGCATCCTCGAGGACCTGATCCCGGTCCTCGACAACCTCGGTCACGCCCTCGCCGCCACCAAGGCCGCCAACGCCGACGTGAAGACCCTCGCGGGCGGCGTCGAGATGATCGCCTCGCAGCTCAAGAGCGCGCTCGGTTCGCACGGGCTCGCCGAGCTGGCCCCGCTGGGCAAGCCCTTCGACCCCAACCTGCACGAGGCCATCGCCCACCAGCCCAGCCGCGAGGTGGCGCCCGATCACGTGTCCGCCGTCACCCGCGTGGGCTACACGCTCAACGGCCGCCTGGTGCGCGCCGCCAGCGTCGTCGTCTCCAGCGGCGCGCCCGAGAAGCCCGCCGATCCCGAGGCCGGGGTCGTCGTCTGAGGCCGCGCGCCCGCCCCCGCCGCGACGCCCGCCAGCCCACCGCCCGCGTATCCGTTAATCTCTTACAAACTCGTCCCGCTCGCAACGCACCGACATGGCCGCCAACGAAGATTATTACTCCCTGCTCGGCGTCGAAAAGGGCGCCTCGGAGGAGGAGCTCAAGAAAGCCTACCGCAAGAAGGCCGTCCAGTATCACCCGGACAAGAACCCCGGCGACAAGCAGGCCGAGGAGATGTTTAAAAAAGTCTCCGAGGCCTACGAGGTCCTGAAGGACCCGCAGAAGCGCGCCGCCTACGATCGCTACGGCCACGCCGCCTTCACCCAGGGTGGCGGCGCCGGCCCGCGCGGCCCCGGTGGCATGGGCGGCGGCGGTTTCCACGATCCCTTCGACATCTTCCGCGAGGTCTTCGGCCAGCAGGGCGGAGGCATGGGCGGGGGCGGCGGCATCTTCGACCAGATGTTCGGCGGCGGGGGCGGCGGCTCCGAGCGCGACGGCGCCGACCTGCGCTACGACCTCGAGATCACCCTCGAGGAGGCGGCGAAGGGCGTGGAGCGCGAGATCAGCTTTCGCCGCCAGCACGCCTGCGAACGCTGCTCCGGCTCCGGCGCCGAGCCCGGCTCCAAGAAGGTCGTGTGCCCCACCTGCCGCGGCGCCGGCCAGATCCGCCGTAGTGGTGGCATCATTACGTTTGCCCAGACCTGCCCGACCTGCGGCGGCGCGGGCCAGAAGATCGAGAAGGCTTGCACGGCCTGCCGCGGCGAGGGTCGCACCCCGCAGGCGGCCAAGGTGAACGTGCGCATCCCGCCCGGCGTGGACAACGGCACCCGCCTGCGCTCCTCGGGCAACGGCGAGGCCGGTCTCGCCGGCGGCCAGGACGGCGACCTCTACATCGTGCTCAACGTGAAGCAGCACGAGCTCTTCGAGCGGCAGGACGACGACCTGTTTTGCGAGATCCCGATCAAGTTCACCCTCGCCACGCTCGGCGGCACGCTCGAGGTGCCCACGCTCTTCGGCAAGGCGACGGTCAAAGTGCCGGCCGGCACGCAGAGCGGCACCACCTTCCGCCTGCGCGGCAAGGGCATGCCCTCGCTGCGCCAGCGCGGCCACCAAGGCGACCAGCTCGTGCGCGTGCACGTCGAGGTGCCGACCAAGCTCAGCGGGGAGCAGGAAAAACTGCTCAAGGAGTTCGCCCGCGTGAGCGGCGACGCCGACCACCCGACGAGCGAGAGCTGGTTCGCCAAGGCGAAGAAGTTTTTCTAGCGCATTTCCAGTCGAACGGTAGCCGCTAAATTGCGGCGGTTTGACGTGGCACGGGCGTCTCGCCCGGGGGTTCGGGACAGGGGCGGGACGCCCATGCCACGCCAAGCCGGCTACCGTTCCATCGGAATGCGATAGCCCGCGCCCCTCACCCGAGAGTCGGAGGAGCGCGACGCCCCGCGTCCCGGCGTGGGCCGTATCGCGGAACGGTCCGGGGAGCGCCCGCGTCTCGCGGGCTGGCTTCGGCGTCTCGCCGAAGCCCGCAGGAAGACATCGGGCGGCCGCCCGCTCAGACCTGGTAGGTCTGGCCGGGGACGGGGTCGATGACCTTGGTCTTGGGCAGGCGCGCCTCGAGCTCGCGCTGGAACCAGGCGCGGGCCTCGGGCTCGCCGTGGGCGAGCACGATGCTGCGGGCCTGCGTCTGCACGGCGAATTGCAGCAGTTCCTCGCGGTCGGCGTGGCCGGAGAGCTCGAACTTCTCCACCTTGGCGGCGATCTTCACCTTCACGTGGATGGTCTCAAAGAGGAAGGTGTCGCCGTGGCGCGAGGCCTGGAGTTTGCCGCCGGGCGTGTCGGGATCGCAGTAGCCGACGAAGGCGATGACGTTGCGCGAGTGGCCGAGGAGACCGGAGGCGAGGGTGTAGCTCGGGGTGTTTTCCACGAGCAGGCCGGAGCTGATGAGGTAGATGGCGCGCTGCTTGGGGTCGACGCCGGGCTCGAGCTTGCGCGGGAGGGGCTTGGTCTTCAGGTCGCGCAGGATGGAGCGGCTGAACTGGACGTGCTTGGTCTTGCGGGCGATCTCGTCGAAGTAGTCGCAGAGATCGAGGCCGAGACCGGAGGTGAAGATGGGGGCCTCGACGAGTTTGCCGAAGCGGCGGGCGTCGTGGAAAATCGCGAGCAGCTCCTGCATGCGGCCGAGCGCGAAGACCGGGATGAGCACGGAGCCGCCGTTCTGGATGGTCTCGTTGATCGTGTCGATGAGGCGGGTGACCTCGTTGAGGCGTTCCTTGCCCTCGGGGCGCTCGGTGGCGCCGCGGGTGGTCTCGGTGATGAGGGTGTCGAAGTGGCCGGCGGGGAAGCGGGCGCCTTTGACGACGCGCTGGTCCTCGAAGAGCACGTCGCCGGTGATGAAGATGTGGCGGTGCTTGTGGCGGATCTCGACGGCGGTGGCGCCGGCGAC
>JAUVVA010000206.1 GCA_030604905.1 Verrucomicrobiota bacterium
CGCCAACATCCGCCTCGGGCTCATCGCCACGCTGGAGAGCGAGGGCTACGAGGTCACGGCCGCCTCCGACGGCGCGCAGGCGCTCAAGCTGTATCCGCAGGCGAAATACGACCTCGCGATCCTCGACGTGATGATGCCCAAGGCCAGCGGCTACGACGTGTGTCGCGAGCTGCGCGCGGCCGGCGCAATCACGCCCGTGCTCTTCCTCACCGCCAAGGGCGAGGAGGTGGACAAGGTGGTCGGCCTCAAGCTCGGCGCGGACGACTACGTCGTAAAACCCTTCGGGGTGCGCGAGCTGCTGGCGCGCGTTGAGGCCTTGCTGCGCCGCGGCCGGGCGAGCGCGGCGGCGGCGGCCGCGGGCGGCGGAAACGGCGGCGGCGCTGCGCTCGCGCCGGTCTTTCGCCTCGGCGAGGCGGAGATCGACCGGCGCGCCTTCTCGGTGCGGCTGCCGGGGCGCGAGGCGGAGTCGCTCACGGCGCGCGAGCTGAAGCTCGCGGAGGTGTTTGCGGCGCACGCGGGCGAGACGTTGACCCGCGACCAGTTGCTCAACGCCGTGTGGGGACTCGGCTACACGGGCACCACGCGCACGCTCGACCAGCACGTGGCGCAGCTGCGCAAGAAGGTGGAGCCCGATCCGGAGTCGCCACGCGCGATCTTGACGGTGCACGGAGTGGGCTATCGTTGCGCGGCGGCGGTGTCGGGAAAAGTCCCGTAAGTCCGTGCAAATGCGCATCCGGGGTTTGCGCCGCGGGCGGAGTCGCTTCTTCTAGCGCCATGCAACCCCCTGCTTCCGCTGTTTCCCGTCGCACTGTTCTCAAAACCCTCGGCGCCGGAGCCGCGCTTTTCGGCCTTCTGCGTCCGGCCGCGGCCTTCGCGCAGGCCGCGCCGGCGGCGGCTCCGGCCGCGGCGGCCGGTCGCGGTCGCGGCACGCCGCAGCCCTTCACGCTGCCGCCCTTGCCCTACGCCTACGACGCGCTCGAGCCGCACATCGACACGCGCACGATGGAGATTCACCACACGAAGCATCACCAGGCCTACATCACGGCGGCCAACCGCGCGCTCGAGGCGCGGCCCGATCTGCGCGAGCTCAACGGCGAGCAGTTGATCGCGCGGCTCGATCTCTTCGAGGAGCCCCTGCGCACGACGCTGCGCAACCAGTTGGGCGGACACCTTAACCACGCGTTTTTCTGGAAGCTGCTCGCGGCGCCCGCCGAGTATCGTCCGGGTCCGCTGCGGCAGGCGATCGACCGGCGCTTCGGCTCCTTCGACGCGTTCAAGAAGGAGTTTGAGCAGGCGGCGGCGGGCCGTTTCGGCAGCGGCTGGGCCTGGCTGGTGTGGCAGGATGGCGAGCTGCGGGTCACCTCGACGGCCAACCAGGATTCGCCGCTCATGGAGGGCGCACGCCCGATCATCGGCGTCGATGTGTGGGAGCACGCCTATTACCTGGCCTATCAAAACCGCCGCGGCGACTACGTGCAGGCGTTTTGGAAGATCCTCAACTGGGACGCCGCCGAGGCCAACTACGCCGAGGTGGTGGCGGTGTGAGCGGTTCGAAGATCCTAGTCTAGCCCGCAAGTCTCACTCGAATCCGGTCGGCCCGCGCCGATCTGCGGGGCCAAAACGACGGGGCCTCGCGCGACGTGCGTCCGGGGCACGCCTTTGCTCGACCGCGTCGTTTTCGCCCTCGTAGCCCGACGCGTTCCTCCGCCTCTTGTCTGAAACTTGCGGGCCAGGCTCAGTCGGCATTCTACAGCCGCGGCTGCATGCGCCGGGGTATGCGCAAGGGCCGGGGCCGCTGCGGGGATAAACGGCTCGGGCCGCTCCGCCGCATCGGGACGACACGGCGGAGCGGGGCGAGGCTACACGCGGTGGGCGCGGGCGATGTCCCGGGCAACCGCGGGCTCGCCACCCAAGGTGCCGCGCAGCGCCTCGGCGTAGGCGGGGGCCTTGGCGGCTCGGGCTTGGGCGGAGACGCGTCCGAGGCGGCCCTGGATGTCGAGCCGCACCGCGACGTCGGCGTAGTTGGCGCGACGCAGGAACTTTTCCAGGTAGCGCGCGTGCGCCTCCCAGGTGGCGGCGTCGATCACGCGCTTGGCCTCGAGGCGGGCCTGATACCAGTCGCTCTTCAGCATCTCGGCGCGGTCGAAGAGGCGGCGGACCTCGGGCGAATCCAGGCCCTTCCCCTCCCACCGGCCGTCGCGCATGATGTGGAGCAGGGCGCGCAGGGGCGGGCAGGCGTGCTCGATGGAGCCGTCGGCGAAGTAGTGCTCGGCGGCCTCTTTCATCGCGGTGACGATGTTCTCCATGCCGTCGGCGAAGATGCCGGCGTCGCTGAGTTCGGGGCGCAGGTGCTCCGCGGCGAAAACCGTCGAGGGGTTGCTCATCACGCGGCCGAAGAAGGCCTGCACGAAGCGCTCGGTGACGCGCCAGCCGAGGCGGGAGGCGAGCACGGGTTTGCCCTCGTGGGTGAAGTCTTGGCAACGCTCGAGGTAGCCGTGCTCGATGAGATACTTCGGCGTGCGCTCCTCGGCGCTCATGCGGCACCAGAGCTCGGGCACGAGCAGAGAGATGTCGTGATCGACGCGCAGGGTGGGGCCGACCCAGCCGGCGGCGGTGGAGAAGGCCGGCAGGTCGGTGAGCAGGAAGGAGACGAGCGCGGCGTTGAGGTCGTAAATCGGCGGCAGGGCGTTGAAGGGCCCTTTCGTGAGCGCGCCCTCGGAGCCGGCGCCGGTGGTGGAGGGTGACTTGCCGGTGAGCGAGGCGATAAGATCCATGAAGGCCTCGGGCAGCTCCTGGTAGTGGATGGGGTTGAAGACGCAGAGCGGGCGCACGCCTTTCTCCGGCGGGTTGAGGCGGCGGCCCATGAGCACGGCGCCGACGGGGAAGACCACGGGCGCCTCGGCGTCGAGGCCGCGGTGCAGGCGCGCGCCGATGCGGGCGAGCGCGGTGGCGCGGGGATCGAGCAGGTCGGGGCGGATCTGGAGGTAGCGCGGGTTCTTGGTGGGTTTGCCGTCGACGATGCGCGGGTGCGAGGGGAGCACGATGTATCCGGCTTTTGGATGCGCGGCGAAGTCGCGCACCATGTCCTTGATCGGCGGGGTGTAGGCGTCGAAGCCGAGGGTGTCGTCGAGGAGGTCGGCGGCGGCGGAGTGGGGGAGGGCCTCGTAGTTGGAGAAGAAGTTGCGCGCGGCGGAGAAGTCTTTCTCGGCGTGTTTGTCGTAGCCGCGCACGACGGCGTCGTCGGGACGCTGGAAGAGGCGGGTCTCGCAGTTGTGGATCACCTTGACCGAGGCCTCGGCGGGGGTGCCGGCGGGCAGGCCCTGGACGGCGGAGGCGGGGGCGACGGCGGAGGCGGTGATGTCGTCCTCGGCCTGGATTTTTACGGCGGGGAGGAAGTCGCCGCGGAGGGTGAAGGTGCGCCAGCCGCCGTCCTTGGCGTAGCCGACGCGGAGGAACTGCTTGGTGGCGCGGGCGCCGTGGTATTTGAGTTCGTTGCCCGGGCGGCCGTTGATGGTGTCGACCGAGAAGTGAACGCGCCAGTCGTCGCCGTGCTCGGGCTTGTGGACGCGTTTCACGAGGAGGACGAGGTCGCGGATGTGGCGCGGGATGGAGTCGAGCCAGGCGTTGTAGTCGTCGGTGTAGTCGGGGCTGCGGGAGAGCAGCTTCACGACGGAGCCGAGGGAGCGCTTGGGGGAGAGGATGGGGCGGCCGGCGCCGGGGGCCTTGTTGCGGGCGGGGTCCTTGTAGCGGACGGCGTAGTCGCGCTTGAGGATGGAGTCGACGAGGTCGAGGTCCTTGACCGCGTCGGCGATGAAGACGGGGCCGGAGAAGGTGGCGTCGGCGATGGACTTGGAGATCTCGGACTTGCCGCCGCCGGAGACGGTGCAGGGCTTGTGGCAGAGGAGGCCCTCGGCGGTGGTGCCGCGCAGGCGCCAGCGGGAGGCGGGGTCGGGGCGCACCATCTCGACCTTGTAGCCGGAGGGGAGCACGTAGGTGATGCCGGGCAGGAGCTTGAGCGTGTGGGTGGGCTGCTCGGCCGGTCCCCAGGAGACGCGCTGGGCGCGGAGGTCGAAGCGGGCGTCGCCGGGGATGTAGTAGATATCCGGATACTCACCGTCGCGGGCCCAGCCGCCGGGCTGCGGGATGGCGCGGCGGGCGAGGAGCTTGAGCGCGCGGTCGAAGGCGCCTGCCTCCTCGGGGAAGCGGTCGGCGAGGCTGAACTGTTCGCCGAGATCGTAGCTGGGGAAGGCGAGGGCGCCGCCGGCGTGCTCCTCCTCGGCGAGGCCGAGCAGGTTGGCCGAGAGGGAAATCTGGGTCTTCACCTCCTTCTTGCAGTAGCCGAAGTAGTTGTCGGAGATGATCGTCACCACCACGCCGGAGGCGTCGCGCGAGGTGCACTTGAAGGCGACGCCGTCGTTGTAGGCCTCGTCGGGGGATTTCCAGCACATGCCGTCGCGGCGCTGGCGCTCGGTGGCGTCGGCCCAAGAGGGCAGGCCGAGGTCTTTCTTGCGGAGGCCGTTCAGGTGCGGGGCGAGGATGATGCAGCCGGTGTGGCCGGTCCAGGTCTCGGGATCGAGGGCGGCGTCGTTGACCGGCAGGCCGGGGTCGCCGGCGTTGCCGAAGATGCTTTCGACGAAGTCGAGGTTGGCGACGAGCGCGCCGGGGATGAAGAAACGCGTCTCCATGCGGCGGGCGGGGGTGAAGCCGGGCACGGCCGGCACCACGACCGGGCGCAGGTAGAGCGAGACGAAGGTCTTGGCCGCGGCGGGCGAGGCGGCGGTGAAGGGCAGGGAGAGCAGGTCGTCGGGCGGGTTGAGCGCGGCGACGAGGAGGCGGCGAAACA
>JAUVVA010000195.1 GCA_030604905.1 Verrucomicrobiota bacterium
ATCGAGCACAACTGGGACGAGCTGCGCCGCACGATGTGGGACTACGTGAGCATCCAGCGCACGACCAAGCGCCTCGAGCGCGCCCGCACCCGCATCGCCACCCTCGCGCGCGAGACGCAGGAGTATTACTGGAACTTCTCGGTGGACCCGCGCCTGCTCGAGCTGCGCAACCTGATCCAGGTGGCCGAGCTGGTCGTCGCCTGCGCCCTCCAGCGCCGGGAGAGCCGCGGCCTGCACTCGATCGCCGACTACCCGAAGAAGCTACGCCGAGCCGCCGACAGCCGCGTGCGCCGCGGCAAGGGCTGAACGCCCGCCCCGCCCCACCCTTCACCCGCGCATCCGCTTCCGGTAGGCGCCCGGCGACACGCCAAACTCCGCGCTGAAGGCCGCGCTGAAGCGCTGCACACTCGCGAAGCCGCACTGCTCCGCCACCAGCTCCAGCTTCGCGGTCGTGCCCGCCAGTTGCCCGCGCGCCCGCGCCAGGCGCACGCGCTTGATCTCCTCGCGCAGGCCCCGTCCCAGCGCCCGCAAAAAACGCCGCTGCAACCCGCTCCGCGCCATGCCCGCCAGCCGCGCCACCTCCGCCACGCGGATGCCCGGGCGCTCGCGGATGAGCCCCACCGCCTTCGCCACCAGCGGGTCCTCCACGAAGCGCACATCCGTGGAGCGCCGCAGCGCGATCTCACCGCCCGGCAGCTGGAGCGACTCCGCCTCGCGCCGCCCCTCCGTGATCATCCGGTCCAGCAGGGCCGCCGCCTCGTAGCCGATCCGCCGCGAGGGCAGACGCACGCTGGAAAGCGGCACCCGCTCGAACTCCACGAAAAAATCGTCGTCGCCCGCGCCCAGCACCGCGATGTCCTCCGGCACGCGCCAGCCCGCCTCCCGCGCCGCGCGCTGCATCGCGAGCGCATAGCTGTCGAGCACCGCAAAGACCCCCGCCGGCCGGGGAAGCGCGGCCAGCCACTCGCGCATCCGGGCAAAGCTGCGGCGCGGCGATTCGCCGGTCGGCGATTGCCCGCGCCGCACGACCGCCCCCTCGCCCAGCGCGTCGCGAAAGCCCACCCAACGCTGCTCCGAGTAGCTGCGCAGCGACTGCCCCCAGAACCCAAAGGCGCGGCACCCGCAGTCGCGCAGGTGCTCGGCCGCCAGGCGCCCCACCGCCACGTCGTCCTGCGTCACCACCGGCAGGCGCGGCACCCGCATCGAGTTGGAGACATTGACCACCGGCACGCCCGCCCGCGCGAAACGCGCCTCCTCCGCCGGCGTGTGGATCGCCGCCACGATGCCGCACACCGCGTCGCGCCGCGTCACCCGCGGCAACTCCTCCAGCTCGTGCGCCAGCCAGCGGTCCACGAAGACCAACCGCCCCGTCTCGAAACCATAACGCCGCGCGCCCAGCACCACCTCGCGAAAATACTCCTGCTCGGCGTCGGCCACGATCTGCACCCGAAAAGGGGGCTGGTGGCGGGGACGCGAGACCGGACGAGGCATGCGCGAAAACGTGATGTTTTTTGTCATTATCGACAACGACGAAACCCCCCGCTCCACGCCATACTCTCCGCCCTCCCTCACCCCCGCCCGTCCATGGCCTCCACCCGCAAGTCTTCCGTCAAAACCTCCTCCCGCGCCCCGAAAGCGCCCGCCGCGCCCGCCGCCTGGTCCGCGCGCCTCAAGAAACTGCGCGCCGCGCACGAGAAGTTCCTCAAGCGCAAGAACCCCGTCAACCCCGACTGGGACAACGGCGTTTTCGAGCGCTTCACGTATCCGGCGATTACCTACAAGCACGCCCCGATCGAGTGGCGCTTCGACCTCAACCCCAAGACCAACCCCTTCCTCATGGAGCGCCTCGGCATCAACGCCACGCTCAACCCCGGCGCCTTCTACTGGAAGGGCAAGGTGCACATGGTCGTCCGCACCGAGGGCTACGACCGCAAGAGCTTCTTCGCCATCGCAGAGTCGCCCAACGGCGTCGACAACTGGCGCTTCTGGGACGAGCCCGTCGACCTGCCCGAGCTGGAGCCCGAGACCAACGTCTACGACATGCGCGTCGTCTTCCACGAGGACGGCTGGATCTACGGCGTGTTTTGCGCCGAGGCCAAGGACCCCAAGGCGAAGGCCGGCGACCTCTCCAGCGCCGTCGCCCAGGCCGGCGTCGTCCGCACCCGCGATTTTAAGAAGTGGGAGCGCCTGCCCAACCTCAAGACGCCCGCCTCGCAGCAGCGCAACGTCGTGCTCCACCCCGAGTTCGTCGACGGCCAATACGCCTTCTACACCCGGCCGATGGACGGCTTCATCGATGTCGGCACCGGCGGCGGCATCGGCTGGACCCTGTGCAAGGACATCACCAAGGGCGTCACCGGCCCGGAGAAGATCATCGATTCGCGCGCCTACCACACGATCAAGGAGGTGAAGAACGGCCAGGGCCCCGCCCCGATCAAGACCGACAAAGGCTGGCTGCACATCGCCCACGGCGTGCGCGGCTGCGCCGCCGGTCTGCGCTACGTGCTCTACATGTTCATGACCTCGCTCGAGGATCCGTCGAAAGTGATCGCCCGTCCCGGCGGCCACTTCCTCGCGCCCTACGGCGACGAGGGCTTCGGCGACGTGTCGAACGTCACCTTCACCAACGGCTGGGTGCAGCTGCCCGACAAAGCCAAGACCGTGCTCATCTACTACGGCGGCTCCGACACCCGTTGCTACGTGGTGCGCAGCAGCGTGGACCGCCTGGTCGACTGGTGTCTCAACACCCCCGAGGACGCCCTCACCACGCGCCGCGCGGTCGACCAGCGCCTCGCCCTCATCCGCGCCAACCGCGCCTTGGGTTACTGAGCCGGCGGCTGTTCAAGTGGCATGGGCGTCCCGCCCATGGGATTGCTCACCGCCGCCGGGCGTCCCGCCCGGCGGCTTCGGTTTTCGGACGGGCGACCCGCCGCCTCCGCCCGCCCTAGCCGCGCCGAATTTCCGAGCCCTGGAAACGGATCGAGAGCCGGTAGACCTTCTTCACCCGGCAGGTGATCTTGCCCGTCTTCGGATCAAAGGTATCCGGTATCTCGATACGGTGCAGGTCCACCGTGGCGTGGTAGCCGCGCTCGCTGAAGAGATCGATCAACATGGCGAGCGCCAGGGAGTCGTCGAGCAGCGCGTCCTCGGTGTTCACCGAGGCGATGCCGGAGATGGCGTGGCGCGTCACGATCGGCATCACCTTGCGCGCGATAAACTCCACCACCTTGGCCAGCAGCTCGCTGTGCTCGAAGGCGTAGTCGTCGAGCCGCTTCACCAGCTCCTGGCGCGCGTGCACCACCAGGTCGCTCGCCACCGGGATGGGGCGCAGCAGGTCGTGCGTGCGCGGGTCGAGCTCGAGCGAGCTCTGGTATTGCAGCTCGCGCACGATGTTGTGCTCCACCTCGGCGAGAGTGCCCTGGGCGTTGACCAGGTGGTAGTGGAAGATCTCGCGCAGCGACTGGAGCGCGTCCCAGGTCTGCTCCTTGAAGACCTTGTAACGCCGCTTCGCCAGATCGAGGTCGGCGTCGGTGGGCCGCTCCTCGAGCAGCGCGCCGAGGCCGGTGCGGCGCACGTCCTCGTGGTGCGCGCGGATCTCGAGGCCGCGCTTGAGCTGGCGCTCCACCGAGGTCTTCTCGTCCACGAAAAGCACCATGATGTGGATCGTGGGGTGGCGGAAATGCATCCGCAGCGGCGTGTGGTAGAACTCGCGGCGCAGCGCGTGCATGCGGTCGACCAGCAGCTTGAGGCACTCCACCTGCACCTCCGTGCGCGGGAAGCCGTCGAGGATGCAACCGTCGCGATACTCGGGGTTGATCAGGCGCCGCAGCAGGAGGCGGATGACCTCGCGATCCCCCACCATGTGGCCGGCGTCCTTGATGCGCCGCGCCTCGGGCGTATCGAGGAGCGCGCTTACCACGATCGGCTCGCAGGTGAGGCCGCGGGCCGTGAGGATGAAGGCGGTGTTGGTGCCCTTGCCGGCGCCGGGCGCGCCCCCGAGCAGGATGATCTCCTTGGGAAAACGCAGCTGGTCGCGGCCAAACTCCGTCTCAAGCTCGCGCCACACCGTGTCAAAGATCACCTGCGCGTCCTTGATCTCAAGGTCGTGGTGCCGAGCGGCGGCCGGCGCCGTCCCGCTGGAGCTGGAAGGGGCGGCGAGACTCGCGGTCCGCGCCGCGGGAGCGGCATTGGGAACGGATTCGGGGAAGGGCGTGGCCATGGGCGAAAGCGCCTCACCAAGGGGCAAAACGCCCTCCCTTTCGATAGCGAATTTCGCGCAGTCGCCGAATCCACGGATCGCGTTTTTTTCTAATCCACCGGCGCTTATCGGAGCCGCGAGACCACGCGCGAAAATTTCGGGAACCTTCTTTTCAGGCGCGCGTCAGATTGCGCATACCCTTGAGCAGAGCACCCGCGGCCAAGCCCGAAAAACGGTGAGGCCCGGTTGAACTACCCGAGGACCTGACTTTCGTTCTTTTGTGAGCGCCACGGCGCTTACGACCAATTCCTGAAGCCGCGAACTTCAGGAGTGTTAGTTGAAGCTGGACCTGACGGGGCCGCCCTTGTGGTGGCCCCGTCTTGGTTTTTGTGGGAACAGCTCCGAGGCTGCGCGTGACGCCCGGGCCTGTCGATTCTGCGTTTTTTGCGTTTTTCGCCCCTTTGGGCCGCACCGTCTTGCGCAGCAATTGCGGCGGAGCCTAAACTGCGGGCGACCGTGGACGCGTCCCTTCACCACCGCCTCCCGTCTTCACGAACCATGCACGACGAAGCCGCCACCGCCGCCACCCTTTTGCCGAAGCTGCCCGATCCGCGCGATCCGCAGGTCCTCGCCTACCTCAACCTCAAGCTGCGCGAGATCGGCCAGCCCGGCGTCGAGCTGCCCGAGAGCGAGGACTCCGCCTCCCTCTCCAAACTCGTCGACCACTTCCTCCTGCTCGGCCGCGAGAAGGACCGCCTCCTCGCCAAACACCTTTGCCCGGTCGACCAGCGCATCCAGAACTACCTCTACTCCGCCCTCGAGGAATACGGCCCGGTGCCCCACCTGCCCTCGGCCACCTTTGTCCTCGACCGCCCCGGTCTCGCCCGCGCCCTCTCGCTCCCGCCCTCCGCCGACGAGCACAAGAGCGCCATCCTCACCTCCACCCGCCTCCACAACGGCATCCTCCACCACCCCCAGAGCGACCGCCGCACCACCCACGGCATCTTCCACGACGCCGAGGGCGGTCTGCCCATCCCCGACGACAAAAAGGCCGTGCCCGCCTCCGTGTTTCGTCGCCTCCTCGTCGCCGCGCTCAACCCGCCCGACGACCTCCTCTCCCTGCCCTTCACCGCCGCCTCGCCCGCCGCGGCCAAGACCTTCGTCTCGCTCTACCTGCGCCCGGTCGTGGTGCCCGCCGTGCCCGGCTTCACGCCCGCCCGCCGCATGGAGACGCGTTTCTTCATCCCCGGCGCCCTCGTCGCCAACCTCGATTTCGTCGAGAGCATCTTCGGCAACGCCGGCGACCCCGGCCTGCCGGTCAACGACGCCGCGCTCGATCCCGAGACCTGGACCGGCCACACCGGCTGCATCATCCTCGCTCCGCACCTGAACGGCCTGAAGAAGAAGG
>JAUVVA010000077.1 GCA_030604905.1 Verrucomicrobiota bacterium
CTGCCAGATCGTCGGCCGCGGCGCCGGCGAGCTGATCAGCGAGGTCGTGGCGCACATGGAGTATGGCGGCAGCGCCGAGGACCTCGCGCGCACCATCCACGCCCACCCCACGCTCTCCGAGGCGGTGAAGGAGGCGGCCCTCGCCGTATCCAAGAGCGCCCTACACGCCATCTGAGCCGCGCGCGCCGGCGGCATCCCGCCGGCGCTGTCGGTCAGATTTTTCGTGACGTCAGCCGCGTCGGGGACGGCGCAGCATCGACACCCCGATCGCCATCAAGCCCATCACCCCGGCGAAATTCGCCGGCTCGGGGACGGCGGCCACGGTCAACGAGGCATCGTCGAAGGCCGCGCCATAGTAGCCGGCCCAGCCCATGGCATCCTTGCCCGCCACCTCGATCTCGACGCTGCGCACGCCCGTCACGTTCTCGAAAGAGTGGACTCGGAGTGTCCAGCCACTCCCCGCGGAGAGCCCGACGCCGAGGTAGTTCACGCCCTCGTCCTCAAACATCCCGCCGAAAAATTCGGGATCGAACGGGAAATCCGGCTCGCCGATGCTGCCATCGCCCTTCTGCGCCAGCTCCTCCCCGTCGGCGCCCAAAAGCCGCACCCGCATAAAATACTCGGCGTTGGCATCGAAACGCGCGCCGACCCATTGGCTGAAGACGATGTTCACGCCGGCGTCGAGGGTGGCGATCGAGAACCCCGCATCCACCAGATGGATGGTTTGCGAGAGCACTCCCCAGCTGTGCGAGGTGTTGAACACCGCCGTGCCCGAGACCGGTTGCTGCCATGCGCCCGCGATCACGTCACCCCTGACGCTCCACCCATCGAGGTCCTGCTCGGCTCCCGGATTTGAGAGCAGATTGACCCCGAAGGGGTCGGCCAGGGCCGCGCTGGTCAGCGTGGCCACGACGAATGAAGCGGCAGCGAGTTTGGATGGATGCATAGGGAATCGTTTCCCTAGCGGCACAGACGTGGGGCGACTTTAGCGGAAAAGGGCTCCGCCGCCGGCGGGCGCTCGCCCGGCGCCCGCGGCGCTTCGCGTCGGGACGGGGCCGTGGCCCAAGGCGCGACCTCGGGCGGAGCCGGACGCAAGGCCCCCACCGCAAGCTGCCGCCGGCTCGCCGCGATGTGCGACCCGGGCAAGGGAAGGATTGCCGAGTCAGATCCGGTAGAGCGGCAGGCCGCGGAAGGCCCCGCGGAGCTCAAGTTCCTCGCTGTCTCCCTGCGGACAATCGGGCGGGGCGAAAAGCACCACGGCCTCGAAACGCCGACCCTCCGCGTCCGCGATCAAGCGCCGCGCATCCGGATACCACAGCGTCCGCACCCGATCCCCTTGACGAAGAAAGCAGCGCATCAACTCGCGCGCCTTCGTTTCCTCCGCCGCCACCACCCCAAAAACACGCTCGGATTCCGCCGCCACCCCCCCGTCGCTCATCCGGCTTTGCTTCATGGGCCAAACATTAACCTCCTCACCAAATTTTCACAATAGGGGCTAGCACTTAACGTGGGGCAGGGCCGTTTAGACTTGTTTTACCAATCTCTGCGCAGGGTCGGACAAGGAGCGGCAGGCGGAAGCCCTTGGGATACTTTAAGGTGTGACCCCCGCTTACACACTAACCATGACCTACCTAAAAACCCTCGCCACCGCCCTGCTCGCCGGCCTCGCCCTCGCCTCAAACGTGAGCGCGAGCACCCCTGTCGTCGAAACGGAACCGACCAGCCCCTGGTCCGTCCGCCTCCGCGCGACCTACCTCGAAACCGTCGACAAGTCCACGGGCAGCCTTGGCCAAAACGTGATCAGCGTGAGCGACAAACTGATCCCGGAGTTCGACATCGACTACCGGCTCTCGCCCGACTTCTCGCTCGAACTCGTGCTCACCATCCCCCAGGAGCACAGCGTCACCCTGAAGGGCACCGGCAAGATCGGCGACTTCAAGCACCTGCCGCCCACCCTCCTGCTCAAGTATCACCCGAGCTTCGCCGCCTTCGGCGATCGCCTCCAGCCCTACGTCGGCGCCGGGGTGAACTTCACCCTGATCTTCGACGACAAGCTTCTCAACGGCGCCGCCAAGCTCGACAACTACAGCGTCGGCCCCGCCGGCCAGATCGGCTTCGACTTCAAGCTCAACGAGCGCTGGTCGCTCAACTTCGATCTGAAACGCATCATGATCCGCAGCGACGTGACGGTGGGCGGCGCCAAGGTCGCCGAGGCTCGCCTCGACCCCTGGCTCTACGCCGTCGGTCTCGGCTACCGCTTCTGATCCCGTCGCCCCGGCCGGTGGCTTTGGCGCGCATACCGAAGCCGCCGGCCCGGCGCGCCGGAAGGTCCTTCCGCCCCGCCCGGCCCATCCCGGCCATCACGGCCGGCCCCCGCGCTACGACTTCGCCCCGTCCGGCTCCGCCTCGTGCTCGTCGTCGCCGAAACTGATCTTCAGGCTGAACAAGGGCAGCAGGCAAAGCAGCCCGACGACCGTGAGCCCGAGCACCGCGTAGCCCGCGGCGTCATGCACGAAGCCCTCGATCGCCTCGTGGCCGAAGTTGTAGGCCCAGGAGGTGAGGAAGAGGCCGCGTAGCAGGTTGGTGAATACGGCGAAGCACATCGCGGCCGCCACCAGCGCGATCTTTTTCCAGAGCTTGTCGAGGAACACCGCCCCGAGGAAGGAGCCGGCGAAGAGGCAGGCGGTGAGCGAGCGGATGCCGGAGCAGGCGTCCTCCACGCCGACCTGGTTCGGCTTGCCGTCGGCCAGGGGCGGCAAGACGAGCACGTTGCCCTGCTGCTCGATGGGCAGGCCCAGCACGTCAAAGACGAAGAAGACCACGTTGGTCACCTTGCGCAGCAGAAACAGGTTCAGTTGGTTCTCCACCGCCGAGATCATCGGGGCTGAGATCACCCACACGCAGACGGGGAACACGAAGAGCGAGACCAGCCGCACGCGGGCGTCCTCGCGCCAGCTCGCGCCGCGTCGCACCGTCGGCGCCTCGGGGCTGTTCACGAAAAGCAGGGGCAGGAGCAAGGCGGCCGCGCCCACCGTGATCGCAAAAGTCGCGGCATCCGAGGCGCCCGCGCCCGCCCGGTAGAAGGCGCCGAGAAGAAACAGGGCCGCGCCGCCCATCATCGCCCCATACAGGAACAGGTTGAGCAAACCCGCCACCCAGCCCGATGCGCGCGGACTGTCGACCGCGCCGCAAGCCGCCGCGGCCTCGCGAATGCGGCCCCAGCGGTCGTGGATCACATAGCCGACGAAGGCCGGCACCAGCCAGCCGAAGCCGTAGTCCTCCTTCGTGCTCCACCAGTGCGACTGGTCCCAGGAGATGAAGGCCCAAAACGCCACCGCCACGAGCAGCGCCGCGCCAAAAGGCATGGGGGCGGCGGAGACGAATTTTTGCCAAAGCTCCTTCATCGGGGGGTGGGAGTCAGGAGTGGGCGGGATTTTGTCGGAGCTCAAGCACGGGACACGTCGGCTGGCGTTACACCGCGGTGAACACGAGCGAGCAATTGGTCCCGCCGAAGCCGAAGCTGTTGGCCAACGCCGCCTTGACCGGCTTGGGGACGGCGACGTTTGGCGTCACGTTGAGCCCGAGCGCGGCGACGGCGGGATCGAGCGCCTGCAAATTGATCGTCGGCGGCACCACGCCCTCGGTGATGGCCTTCACGGCCGCGAAAGCGCCCATCGCCCCGGCCGCGCCGAGCAGGTGGCCGGTCATCGACTTCACGCCGCTCACGTGCAGACGCTCCTTCGCCTCGGCAAACACCGCCGCGATCGCCGCCGCCTCCTCGCCATCGCCTCCGGGCGTGGAGGTGGCGTGGGCGGACACGTAGTCGACCGCGCCCGGCGCCAGCCCCGCGTCGGCGAGCGCCGCGCGCATGGCCCGGGCCGAGCCCTCGGCGCCGGGCGCCAGGGACGAAAGGTGATAGGCGTCGGCCGAGGCGCCGTAGCCGGCGAGCTCGGCGTAGATCCGCGCCCCGCGCGCCAGCGCATGCTCCCGCTCCTCGAGCACAAAGACCACCGCTCCCTCGCTGAGCACGAAGCCGTCGCGCGCCGCGTCGTAGGGACGCGAGGCCGCCTCGGGCGCGTCGTTGCGGGTCGAGAGGGCCTTCATCTGGGCGAAGGCGCCGACCGCGAGCGGCGTCACCGTGCTTTCGGCGCCGCCGGCCACCATCACGTCGGCCTGGCCGCGCGCGATCAGGGCCGCCGCCTCGCCGAGCGCGTGGCCGCTGGTCGCGCAGGCCGAGGCCACGGCGTAGTTCGGCCCCTGGAGGTTGAGCGCTAGGCTCACCTGGCCGGCGAGCAGATTGGGCGCGATCTGGATGATGAAGAAGGGCGAGATCTTGCGGAAGCCGCCGGCCTTCCAGGTTTCCTGCGTCGCCTCGATCTCGGGCAGACCGCCGAGGCCCACGCCGAGGTTCACGCCGAGGCGGGTGGCGTCGAGCCGGTCGCGCAGGGCGTCGAGCCCCGAATCCGCGTAGGCCTCGATGGCCGCCGCCGCGCCGAGATGGGTGAAGCGGCCAAACTTCTTCGCGTCCTTCGGCGAAAAGGCGCTCGTCAGCGCCTCGCCCGCCGCCCCACGCGGGCGCAGCGGCGCCGCCAGGGGCGCGGTGGGCTCGAAGCCCCGCACCTCGCCGGCGATCTTCGCCGAGCACTGGGTGGCGTCGAATCGCGTGATCGGCCCGATGCCCGAGCGTCCGGCGCGCAGCCCCTCCCAGGTGGCCGCGGCGGTGAGCCCGAGGGGCGTGACCGCGCCGAGACCGGTGACGACGACGCGACGACGTTGAGGAGCAGCTTGATGGATCATGGGAAACAGGAGCCGGAGGGGCTCCGGCGAAAAGGAAGTCCGCGACCCTGAGTCCGCGGCCTTGGCCCCTCAACGCCGGAATTTACGCCCCGCCTTTTACCGCCTGCTCCGCCTCGACCCCGCCTCCGCCGGCCCCAGCACGGGTTTTGACAAGCCCGCGGGCCCCCACTTCGCTTTGACTCCCCTTCTTTCGCCCTCACCACCCCCTTTCCGAGCCTTCCCGTCCTCGCTCCCCCCACGCTCCACATGTCGCAGCTCCATCCCTACTGGCGCATGGAATACATCGAGGCTCCGCGCCCGCCCGCCTCGAAACGCCCCTTCACCGAGCTGCCGGCCCTCGGCGACGACCGCGCCGCCCTCATCGTGCATCGCTCCGCCCTCGGCTACCTGATGCTCAACCGCTTCCCCTACAACCCCGGCCACCTCCTCGCCATCCCCTTTCGCGAGGTCTGCGACCTGCCCGACCTCACCGCCGAGGAACAACACGACCTCATGGGCCTCCTGGTCTTCGGCGAGAAACTGCTCCGCGCCGTGATGCGCCCCGACGCCTTCAACATCGGCTTCAACCTCGGCCGCCCCGCCGGCGGCAGCATCGACCACCTCCACGGTCACATCGTCCCCCGCTGGAACGGCGACAACAACTTCATGCCCGTCCTCGGCCAAACCCGCATCCTCCCCCAAGCCCTCACCGAAACCTGGGAAAAACTCGCGGCCGAAGCCGCGAAAATGACGAATGCCGAATGACGAATGCCGAATGCGGCGGCCCTCCTGCCCCGCGTCGGCCGTTACGCCGCGTATCCAACCATTCGTCATTCGTCATTAGTCATTCGTCATTACGCCCATGGCGTCCTCCACCCTCCATTTCCCCTCCGCCCGCCACCTGAGCCAGCTCTACGCCGGCCAGCCGGACAACCTCGCCCACGCCGAGCGCCTCCTCGGCCTCGCCATCGTGTCGCGCGAAGACTGGCTGCGCCTCGACGGCGAACCCTCCGCCATCAGCGCCGCCGAGACCCTCTTCAACCTCCTCAACGAGGCCCGCACCCTCGGCCTCGCCATCCGCACCCCCGATTTCCACCGCTTCACCGAGGGCGTCGCCCGCGGCGAGGCGTCCCAGCTCCGCGCCCTCTTCACCCAGCCCGTCGTCGTCCAGACCCAGCGCAAGACGATCATCCCCAAGACCCTCGGCCAAAAGCTCTACCTCCAGGCCATCCTCAAGCACCCGCTCGTCTTTGGCATCGGCCCCGCCGGCACCGGCAAGACCTACCTCGCCATGGCGGCCGCCGTGCACGCCCTGCTCAAAAACCAGGTCGAGCGCATCATCCTCACCCGCCCCGCCGTCGAGGCCGGCGAGGCCCTCGGCTTCCTGCCCGGCGACCTCCAGGAAAAAATCCTCCCCTACCTCCGCCCGCTCTACGACGCCATGGGCGACATGCTCGACGCCGGCGACGTCGCCAAGCTCACCGAAAAAGGCATCATCGAGGTCGCCCCCCTCGCATACATGCGCGGCCGCACCCTCAGCCGCAGCTTCATCATCCTCGACGAGGCGCAAAACACCACGCCCGAGCAGATGATGATGTTCCTCACCCGCCTCGGCGAGGACTCCCGCATGGTCGTCACCGGCGACATCACCCAGATCGACCTGCCCCGCGCCAAGCAATCCGGCCTGCTCGAGGTCCGCCGCATCCTCCGCGAGATTCCCGGCATCGAGTTTCACCAATTCAGCGGCGCCGACGTCGTCCGCCACCCGCTCGTCCTCAAGATCATCGAGGCCTACGAGCGTTACCAAAACCCCATCACGCCCGAAAACACCTAGCCCCTCCGCCGCCTCGCCCGCCTCCTGCTCCGTCCCCCCCGGCCACCCCCTTCGTCCTCCGCCAGCCTACCCATTGGTCATTGGACATTGGTCATTGGTCCTTTCCTCACCTTGCGCTCCCTCACCCAATTCATCGCCCGCCTCCGCGCCGCCTACGCCGCGACCACCGCCGCCACGCCCGCGCCCAGCCGCCGTCGCAAGGCCCCCGGCGCCTCCGGCCGAGGCTTCGGCGCCACCCTCGACCGCTCCCGCCTCGTCGCCATCGCCCTCTTCGTCGCCACCGTCGCCGCCATCGTCCTCGTCTCCTTCGTCGGCGTCACCAACCGCAGCCTCCCCGTCCTCCCCAACCAGGTTTCCTCCGTCCGCATCGTCGCCGCCATCCCCTTCTCGTATGAGAGCAAGATGCGCACCGACGCCGCCCGCGCCCGTCTCGCCGAGCGCGTGCCGCCCGTCTTCCGCATCGACCCCGAGCCCCTCCGCCGCTTCGAGCTCCACCTCACCGAACTCTCCGCGGCCCTCGCCCCCTACTCCCAGCTCGATCCCGCCCTCCGCGCCTCCTTCCTCGCGGAAAACACCGCGCTCTACAACGCCCGCGGCCCCTACCGCGCCTCTCCCGAGGACATCGCCCTGCTCGCCGGCCGCGACGCCCCCCGCGTGCTCGACCTCGGCATCGGCATCCTTCGCGCCATCCACGGTCAGGGCATCACCAACCCCTCCGACCTCGGCGGCCCGCGCAGCGCCGATCGCATCAAGCTCTTCCAGGTCCTCCGCCCCGACGGCGGCATCGCCACCCGCCCCGTCGACACCCTCGAGGACGCCCTCACCTACCTGCGCGTCAACCTCGCCGCCGAGGAGCCCGAGCGCGCCCGCGCCGCCGCCATGTTCCGGATCTTTCGCGACGGCGTCGTGCCCAACCTCATCTTCGACGACGAAGCCACCCTCGCCCGGCGCACCGAGGCCGTGGGCGAGCTCCGCCCCGTCCGCGTCTCCGTCGAGCGCGGCCAGTCGATCATCGAGCCCGACACCCGCGTCACCCCCGAGCAGTTTGAGATGCTCGAGGCCCATCGGCGCGCGCTCGCCCGCACCGCGCAGCCGCTCGAGGATGAGACCACCCGCCTCGGCGGCCGCATCCTGCTCGTCCTCGCGATGCTCGCCGCCTCGCTGATCTACATCCGCCTGGAGGACCCCGAAACCCTCCAATCCAACTCCCGCCTCGCCCTCCTCGCCCTCGTCACCCTCGCCAACCTCGCCCTCGTGCGCAGCACCTACTCGCTCGGCTCGCTCGAGTTTTTCCTCGAGAACTCCTCCGCCGCCTCGCTCCTGCCCTACATCTCGCCGGTCCTCATCGCGCCCCTCTTCGTCGCGCTGCTCATCAATGCCGGCTCCGCCATCTTCATGGCGCTTTTCCTCTCCATTTTCACCTCGGTGATCTGGGGCGGCCGCCTCGACCTCCTCGTCCTCGAGTTCCTCGCCGCCCTCGTCGCCATCCAAGGCGTCAACCAGACCCGCAAGCGCAACCGCATCCTCCGCGCCTCGCTCCACGCCGGCGTCACCCTCGCCGCCGGCGTCGTCCTCCTCGGCTTCGCCGAGCGCCTGCCCCCCCTCGCCGTCCTCAAGCAGATGTTCGCCGGCCTCGGCGCCGCCCTCGCCTGCGGCGTGCTCGTCGTCGGGCTGCTCCCCTTCCTCGAAAACCTCTTCAAGCGCACGACCGACATCACCCTCCTCGAGCTCACCGACTACAACCACCCCCTCCTGCGCCTCATGCAGCTCGAGGCCCCCGGCACCTACCACCACTCCCTCGTCGTCGCCCAGCTCGCCGAAAACGCCGCCGCCGCCATCGGCGCCAACCCCCTCCTCGCCCGCGTCTGCGCCCTTTACCACGACATCGGCAAGAGCACCAAGCCCCACTACTTCGCCGAGAACCAGATGAGCGGCGAAAACCCCCACGACGACGCCAACCCCTCCCTCTCCGCCCTCATCCTCAAGGCCCACGTCAAGGACGGCGTCGACCTCGCCGTCCGCCACAAGCTGCCCCGCCCCGTGATCGACGTCATCCAGCAGCACCACGGCACCACCCTCATCCGCTACTTCTACCAGCGCGCCCTCCAGGCCCTGCGGCAAAAACCGAGCGACAGTTCGCCGCTCCCGCCGCTGCTCGGCATCTCCTCCGCCCCCGGCCCCGCCGCCCTCGGCGCCACCCTCCCCGCCGGCGCGCCTCCGCGCAATCCCCAGCCCCAGCTCCCCGAGCAGACCTACCGCTACGACGGCCCGCGCCCGCGCTTCAAGGAGAGCGCCATCATCCACCTCGCCGACGGCATCGAGGCCGCCGCGCGTTGCCTGCCCAAGGTCACCCCGCAGCACCTCGACGAGGTCATCGACCAGATCGTGCGCGACCGCCTGAGCGACGGCCAGCTCGACGAGAGCCCGCTCACCTTTGCCGAGCTCAACAAGATCAAGATCAGCTTCCGCCACACCCTGGTCACGATGCTGCACGGCCGCGTCGCCTACCCCGCCGCGAAAAACTGAGCCGAGCCCGCTCCGGCCGGCACCAGGTCGCGGGACGCCGTTTTTCACCGGGGCAGCACGCACCCGTGTGGCGCACGCAGGCGGCTCTGTTTGACGCCGCGGGGCAGAAACTTCGGCGCGCGCGCAGCCGAAATGCCGGACACCTTGTTGCTTCGAGCCGGCTTGGTGCGGATGCCCCGTTTCGGAAAAAATCGGAGTGTAGGTAGTTTTCCCGCGGCTCGACGGCTTGCGCCACGGCGCTACGCGGCTTTCCTTCGCTCGGTTAGCGATAGCGTTCAGCGTTCCTTCATAAGTCCGTTTCCGGTCTTAGCTTCTTCGCATAGTTGGTCGGCGTCCGTGTCACATATCTGACCGGCGTTCGCAGCCGGTCCCTTAACCGTCCGCAACCCAAAGCCCCGGTGCCCGCGCACCCGCCACGAAAGGTCATCGCCATGAATCTCTCGCAATTGCTCGCCTCGCGCCCCGCGCTGCTCCGCCAGGCTGCCCTGGCCAACGCGGCCTTCGCTTACGCCGTGCTCCGCGGTCTCGGCCGCCGGATTGAAAACGCGCGTCTGCGCGGACCGGTGCGCCTCCTCGCGGTGGAGCCCGCCGCGGAGCGCTATTCCCCTCAACTCATCGCCCTCGTTGGCAGCCAAGCCGTGCTGGACGAGCACTTCGACGAGGCGGACCTGGTCCGTCTGGCCGATGCGCTCGCTTTTGCCGCGCCCGGCCCGACCACCGAGTTTGAGTTCTACCTCGAGGACATGTTTGCGCAGCACAGTCCCCCGCTGCGCGCCGCCCTCCTCGCCGCCGGCGTGGAGATCAGCGACGAGCTCGGCGCCCCCGACCGCCGCTAGCCGTCGGGCTTGCCACCATTCGGACCCTGTGAATCCAGGGTCCGACCCAAGAGCCCCCGCGCCCGCAGCCAGTGGTTATCGGATCCTGCTGCCATGGGTCATGGCGCCCCCCCCGCGTCGGCTCGACCGCGCAGCGGCAGGTCATTGCGCGCGCCGACCCTTCGCGCTGGAGTCACCCGTCATTGGTCATTGGTCATTGGTCATTCCGCGTAGCGGCGTCCTTCCGCGAGTCGCCTCCGGCGATTCGCGGTTGCCTGCCCGCCCCGCACCCGCTCACGTTCTCCCTCTTTCCCCCATGATTTCCTGGATCCCACGCGTCTTTCAGCAGCACTTCAAATGGCTCTTCTTCCTCCTGCTGGCGTTCGTCATCGTCTCCTTCGTCTTCGTCACCGAGTATAGCTCGCGCCTCGGCCAGCGCACCCAGCGGCTCCCCGACCGCCCCTTCTTCGGGATCAACCTCTCCAAACCGGACGAGCTCCGCGCTCTCGCCCAAGACGCCCAGCTCAGCCTCTACCTGCGCCAGTCGCCCTTCTCCCCCGAGCCCACCCAGGCCGACATCGAGCAACACGCGCTCAACCGTCGCGCCGCCCTCCATTTCGCCAACCAGCTCGGCATCGCCGCCCCCACGCCCGACTCCCCCCAAGTCATCGCCTTCATCCAGACCCTCGGCCGCTTCTCCGGCCCCGACGGACGCTTCGACCCCAAGGCCTACGCCTCCTTCCTCGACTCCCTCCGCACCAACCCCCGCGTCACCGAGAGCGACTTCGGCCGCGTGATCCTCGAAGACGTCCGCGCCGAGGCCTACGAGCGCCTCCTCGCCGGCCCCGGCTACGTGCTCCCCTCCGATCTCGCCGAGCAACTCGCCCGCCGCGACACCCGCTGGACCCTCGCCGTCGCCGCCATCGACGGCTCCGCCTTCGCCCCGCGTATCGACGTCTCGGATACGGCAGTCGCCGCCTGGTTCGAGCAAAACGGCCGCCGCTACGAGATCGGCCCCCGCACCGTCGTCGCCGCCATCAAGTTCCCCGCCGCCCGCTTCGCCGAGACCATCACCCTCACCGAGGCCCAGATACGCGCCGCCTACGACGCCAACCCCGCCCGCTTCCCCGCCCCGCCCGCCGCCACCGGCGAGATCCGCCTCGACAGCCCCGACGCCGACTCCGCCTTCGCCGCCGTGCGCCCCCAGGTCGAGGCCGAGCTCCGCCGTCAGCGCGCCGAGCGCGCCGCCCTCTCCGCCGCCTCCGATCTCACCGTGCGCCTCCTCGAACAAGGCGTCACCGCCGAGCGCCTCCCCGACTTCCTCGCCGCCCAGAACCTCGCCTTGGTGGAGGTCGGCGCCGTCGGCCAGGGCTCCGCCCCCGCCGCCCTCGGCGGCGATGCCGCCGCCTCCCGCCTCGCCCCCGAGGTCGCCCGCCTCGCCCCCGAGCGACCCTACTCCAACCCCATCGCCATCCCCGGCGGCGCCGCCGTCCTCGTCTGGCGCGAGGCCCAGCCGCCCCGCATCCCCGAGCTCGCCGAAGTGCGTGAGCGCGTGCTCGCCGACTACCAGGCCGCCGAGCGCCGCCGCCTCGTCACCGAGGCCGGCCGCGCCTTCCGCGCCTCCGTCGCCGGCAGCCTCTCCGCCGGCAAAGCCTTCGCCGACGCCGTCACCGAGGCCGCCCGCGCCACCGGCCTCCAGGCCAACGTGAAGAAGCCCGCCCCCTTCACCCTGATGGACCCGCCGCAGGACGTCGATTTCAGCGCCCTCCGCGCCCTCGAAGGACTTGAGCAGGGCGAGCTCAGCGAGTTCCTCCCCTCGCGCGGCGAGAGCGGCGTGCTCGTTCAGGCCCTGGCCCGCGAAGTCCCGCCCTTCGACCCCGCCTCCCCCGAGGCCGCCGAGGTGAAGGCCCAGATGGCCCCCATCCTCGCCACCCGCAACGCCCAGAGCATGCTGGCCGCCCTCGTCGAAGCCGAGCTGGCCCGCAGCGCCCCGGCCTTCGAGTAAACGGCGGCCCTCCCGCTCTCGGCGGGCGCCGCGGCTCCGCCGCCTCCCGCCCCCTCCCCGCCTCGCGCCCCGGCCCTTCCGCCGGGGCTTTTCCTTGGCCCGCCGCGAGCTACTAACCCGCTCCCGCTCGCTTCCGCATTCGACTTTGATCATTCGACCTTGGTCACTGCTCCTTTTTCCCCAAGCTTGGATCCTCTCCGTGCCTATTCACCGCTACACGCCCATCTCTGGTCCCTGCCGCCTCTGCGGCGAGGGCTTTGACCATCGGCAAAACCCCGCCGAGGCCGATCTCGCCGCCTGCCCCACTTGCGGCCAGCCCGTGAAACGCGCCGCCGCCCCCTCCTCCGTCCACACCCCGAAACTTCTCAAGCCCCTCTCCGTCTCCGACGCCAAGTCCCTCGGCTTCTCCGTCTTCAAAAAAACCGCCTCCGGCGAATTCGAACGTCAATGATCGTCCCCTCCCGCCACGCCCGCGCCCTGCTCGCCGTTCTCTGCGCCAGCATTCCGGCCGGGGCCGCCCTCGCGCAGCCCGCCCCGCGCGGCCCGGCCCAGACTCCCGCCGTCTCCGCCGCTCCCGCCACCGAGGAGAGCGACGGCCTCAGCCAACTGCCCGCCGTCCTCGACGAGGAACCCGCCCCCAACGGGCTCAGCAGCTTCCCCTCCCTCGAGCGCCCCCGCTCCCCCGTCGCCGACATCCTCGAGGCCGAGCCCCCGGTCACCCCCTACGCCGAGCCGCTCGCGCTGGAGACCGCGGTCGCCCGCGCCCTCGAGGCCAACTTCGACATCCAGATCCAGCGCCGCAACGCCGCCGTGACCCAGGACGCCGAGGAGATCGCCCGCGCCGGCTTCGACCCCACCCTCACCGTCACCGCCTCCACCGGCCAATTCCAGAGCACCCGCGCCACCGTCGACGCCAACGGCAACATCATCCCCACCTCCGGCGTCCGCACCGACACCGACCAGGCCCGCGTCAGCCTCACCCAGCGCATCCCCCTCGGCACCACCATCACCGGCACCTCCCGGATCAACCGCACCGAGCGCAACGTCGCCACCCTCACCACCTTCAACCCGGCCTACGATTCCGACATCGGCATCCTCATCCGCCAACCCCTCCTCCGCGGCGCCGGCTCCACCATCAACAACTCCGCCATCGAGCGCGCCCGCCTCGGCAGCGAGCGCGCCCGCGCCGACTTCGCCGCCCGCGTCTTCACCGTCGTGCGCGACGTCGAGATCGCCTACTCCCTGCTCGCCCTCGCCCGCGAACAGGTCGGCATCCGCGCCTTCTCCCTCGAGGTCCGCAAAAAACTCCTCGAGGAAAACCGCGCCCGCCGCGACACCGGCGTGGCCACCGACCTCGAGGTCCTCCAGGCCGAGGTCGGCGTAGCCTCCGCCGCCCGCGACCTGCTCCTCGCCCGCCAGACCGCCCGCGACCGCGAGGACGATCTCCTCCGCCTGCTGGGACACGAAAACTTCGAGCACCCCGTCGGCCCCGTCGGCCTTCCGCCCGAAGCCGCTCCGCCCGCCGACATCGCCCTCAGCCTCGAGCGCGCCCGCGCCAACACCCCCGAGTATTTCTCCGCGCTCGCCGCCATCCGCCAGCAGGAGATCGACGTGCGCACCGCCAAAAACAACCGCCTGCCCCAGCTCGATCTCAGCGCCGGCGCCGGCTACTCCAGCACCGATCCCACCCTCCGCGAGGCCCGCTCGGGCCTCTGGGATGGCGACGGCTACGACTGGCAGGTCGGCCTCTCCCTCAGCGTGCCCTGGGGCTTCCGCGAGGAGCGCGCCCGCCTCCGCCAGGCCCGCGCCGGCCGCGAACGCGAGGAACTGCGCCTCGCCCAGGTCGAGCAGGATATCCTCGTCTCCGTGCGCAACGCCGTGCGCGCCCTCGAGACCAACGCCGAGAACCTCCGCCTCTCCGCCCTCACCGCCCAGCTCAGCGAACGCGAGTTCGAGGTCGAGCGCGCGCGCTACGACAGCGGCCTCTCCACCTTCCGCCGCGTCCAGGAAGCGCAGGATCGCTTCGACCAGGCCCGCATCGCCGAGCTCCAGGCCAAGGTGAACCTCCGCGTCGCCCAGGCCAACCTCGACCGCCTCGAAGGCACCGCCCCCGCCCGCTACCGCCTCACCCTCGCCCCCTAAGGCCCGGCCCGGCGGCCCCCGCACCCGCCGCGTCTTCCGTCTTTCCGCCGTCCGTCCTTCAGCCTTTCCGCCCTTCCCCCATGCCTGCTCCCTCCGAGTGCCCCGTCTGCGGCCACGCGGTGCCCCGCAAGGCCCTCGCCTGCCCCAACTGCGGCGCCGACGAGCGCAGCGGCTGGAACGAGGACGACACCCGCTACGACGGCCTCGACCTGCCCGACTCCGCCTACGACGACGAGGCGGACGGCAATCCCTTCACCGCCTCCTCCCGCTCGCGTCGGCCCGCCCCACGACGCAGCGGCCCGCACCCTTTCTGGTGGATCGTGGCCCTCGTGCTCGTGCTCCTTTTCGTCGGCGGCCTGCTCGCCCCGCTGCTCCGATAGAGACCCAGAGATTTCAAATTGGCCTCGGCGCGCGGAAAAGCCGCGACGGCAGCACCGATCTTCGTGCCTTTCGTGGCCATAACTCTGTTTGAAAAACGCTCCTAGTGTCCTGTCACCGAAGTGACTTGAGTAATGCGATCAGAGAATGGCCGCAAAAAGGCGCAAGAGGCGCAAAAAAAGCAGAGTTGCCGGAGCTTTGGATTGATTTTGCGACTTCTGCGCCTCTTTGCGGCCAGTTAATTTTTAAAGAGACTTCGATGACAGGACACTGGACGGAGCCGAAGCGGCTCCGCCGCTCCGCGACGAATTGCCTGTTGGAGCGACGGGGCTCCCGCCCCGTCGGATTGTGCCGGGAGCGCCGGGCGACATGCATCAAGCGAATGAGACGATGCAGGCGCCTCTAGGCGCGCTGGAGAGCCGCGACGACAGCAACGATCTTGTGCCTTTCTTGGCCATAACTCTGTTTGAAACGCTCCCAGACGGAGCCGAAGCGGCTCCGCCACTCCGCGACGAATCGCCTGTTGGAGCGACGGGGCTCCCGCCCCGTCGGATTGTGCCGGGAGCGCCGGGCGACATACATCGAGCAAATGAGACGATGCAGGCGCCTCTAGGCGCGCGGGAGCGCGGGAGCGCCGCGACGGCAGCACCGATCTTTGCGCCTTCCGTGGCCATAACTCCGGTTGAAACGCTCTCGCCGCTCCCCCGCCCCGACCGGAGCGCCGCTCCCCCGGCTCAGACCGCGGGTTTCAAGGAGCGGCGAAACCGTCGGCTCAGAAGCCCTCGATGCTGATCGGCGCCTCGCGCTCCTGGCGCACGGCGAGCTCGGCCCGCCGCTGCGCCTCGGTGGCTTCCCACTCCTGCTTCCGTGCATGCAGCAGATCGTCGAACCCTTTGTGGAAAATGATCAGCCAATCCCCCTGCCGACGCGCCCGCAGCGTGGCCTGCGCGCCCTCGCCGAGCTCGAAATCATAGCCGATCACGCTGTCGACGTTGTCCCGTCGCGCCACCCGATGCCAGGTCTGGCTGCCGCGCATGCGCGCGAGGATGCCGTTGACCTCGAAATCATTGAGCGGCTGGCCCACGCGACGGTAGAGCTCGAGCACGGAGCGATTGTTGAAAAAATAGACGTGGACGCGCCAGCCGTTGTCGTTGCTGAGCTGCCGGTGCAGGGCCGATTTCCAAAAAATCTGCTCGCGCAAACCCTCGCGCGCATCGGGCAGCAGGTGCACGAAGGGCTGCACCGGGACCTCGCGGATCAGCCGCTCCCGCTCACGCTCCGGCATGTCGCGCGGCCAGGAGAAATTGCGCCCCAGGTTGGGCTGCAGGATGCGCGCGGCCATCTGCTCCGGCGTATCGCCGATGCGCGCCTCCAAGGGCGAGGCCGCGGCCAGCATGCCGAGGACAAACACGAGCAAAACACCGACGCGCGCCGGGCGCGCCACAGCGGGGTAAACCATCATGCGCGGCAACTTGCTCCCACTCCGCGCCGCCTGCCAGCGCAAAAGGCTGGGCCGCGCATCCGGTAGATCCCCTGATTGTGCGGCGCAGGACTTTGCTTGTGCGATTTCACCAAAAAGTCCTTGCACGCCTCGCGCCGAAAGCCTGTGTTCTCCCCTTTATTTCCATGAAAGCGACCATCAAAACCCAAGGTCAGCAGTTCGCCGTCAGCGAAGGCGACGTCCTTTTCGTCAACCGCTTCCCCAACACCGAGGCCGGTTCCGTCGTCGAGATCACCGAGGTTCTCTCCGTCGGCGAAGGTGCCGCGTTCAAGGTCGGCACCCCCACCCTCGCGGGCGCCAAGGTGACCGCCAAGATCCTCGAAAACAAACGCGGTGAAAAGGTCATCGTGTTCAAGAAGCGCAAGCGCAAGGGCATGCAGCGCAAGCGCGGCCACCGCCAGGAGCTCTCCGTCATCAAGATCGAGACGATCTCCGCCTAAGGCTCTCAACAAAACCGCAACCCTCATCAGGAGAATCTAGTCATGGCCCATAAAAAAGGTGCAGGCACGACCAGCAACGGCCGCGAGTCCCACAGCAAGCGTCGCGGCGTGAAAATCTTCGGCGGCCAGTCCGTCGTCGCCGGCAACATCATCGTCCGCCAGTGCGGCTCCAAGCTCCACGCGGGCGCCAACGTCGGCACCGGCCGCGATTGGACCCTCTTCGCCCTCAAGGACGGCGTGGTCCAGTTCGACAAGGCCCGCCGCAAGGTCGCCGTCGTCTGAGCGCTCCCCGCGCTCACACGCGCTCACGTCGCTTTCCCAAGCGCCGGCTCCCTCCACGGGAGCCGGCGCTTCGTTTTTCCGCGCTCGCCCGACGCCCGCTCCCCGCACCCAAGCGCGGGCCGGCCCGCGTCGACGCCCCGCACCCGCTTCCCGCGCTCGCCCCCGCCCGGCTTTTCTGCCTCGCTCGCGGCGAATCCCACAGCTGAACCCACGGCCGCCCCCAATGCCCGCGCGCAACAGGATTTTCGGGAAACGCAGACACCCCCGGGGAAGCGCCTTGCGCCTCCACCCCCGCCCTCGCGAACCTCTCTCCGCGCCCAGCCGTGCAGGCCGTGGCTAGCTTCGCCTGCGTTCTCCACACCCGCTTCCACGCCCGCCCGCCCCGTCCGCGCCCCCATGTCCCCCGACCGCCTCGCCGAACTCCGCCGCCAGCGCGCCCTCGTCGCCCAGCACCTCGCTTGGATCGACGCCGAGCTCACCGCCGCCGGCGCGGGCAAGCCTCCCGCCCCCTCCGGCAAACCCGCCCCCGCCGAGACCGAGCTGTCGGGCCTCGACGGCCTCCCCAACCCCGCCGCGCCCGCCGCACCCAGCGCCGGAGCCGGCACCGAGACCGAATCCGCCGACCCCGCCCTGGCCCTCGCCAACGCGCGCGCCGACGAGATCATCGAAAAATACCGCGCCACCGAAGCCCTCGACCCCAACGAGGCCAAGCGCGGCTGCCTGATCCTGTTCGTCGCCTTCTTCGTCCTCGGCGCCGTCACCCTGATCGCGATCTACTATCTCGGCGGCTACGCCACGCGTCCCTGATCACGCGACGGAAAGAGTCGGTTCCAGAAAAAGCCGCCGAATCGCATCCCCGCGCGCTGCCCCTGCCGCACCGCTTTGCGCGGACGGCTTCATCTGCGCTCCGCGCGAGATCTGCGCTCATTTCCCACTGCCCCAAGCTTCACGCCGCCTGCGGCCGATCTCGATACCTCGGCACCCGCCATTCCGGCGCTTTGGGCCATTTCTGGCAAAAATTGCTCGAAATCTATCAGAATCTCTCAAACAACCACCCCTCTCCCATGCCCGCTTCCCCTCGTCGCACAAGCTCCGCCCCCCGTTCTACCCCTCGCGGCGCCGCCGCGTTCACCGCCGCCCGCGAGGCCTACGCCGCCCTCGGCGTCGACGTCGAGGCCGCCCTCGCCACCCTCGCCGCCACCCCCATCTCCCTCCACTGCTGGCAGGGCGACGACGTCGGCGGTTTCGAAAAAGCCGACGCGACCCTGGCCGGCGGCGGCATCCAGGCCACCGGCAACTATCCCGGCAAGGCCCGCACGCTCGACCAGCTCCGCCAAGACCTCGACCTCGTCCTCAAACTCCTCCCCGGCCGCCACCGCCTCACCCTCCACGCCATCGACGCCGACTTCGCCGGCCGTCCCGTCGACCGCGACGCCATCGAGCCGAAGCACTTCGCCTCCTGGGTCGACTGGGCCCGCGAGCGCAAGCTCCACGGCCTCGATTTCAACCCCTCCTGCTTCTCCCACCCCAAGTCCGCCGAGGGCACCCTCTCCCACCCCGACAAGGCCGTCCGCGAGTTCTGGATCGCCCCCTGCGCCGCCTCCCGCCGCATCGGCGCGCACGTCGGCAAAAAACTCGGCACCCGCAGTGTCACCAATATCTGGATACCGGACGGCTCCAAG
>JAUVVA010000193.1 GCA_030604905.1 Verrucomicrobiota bacterium
CTCGCGCTCGGCCCGGATGATCTCCGAGCGCGCCCAGGCGAGGGCGAGAGCGACGAGCGCGACGCCGAGCACCACGAGCTGCTGCTGGCGGCGCCGCTGCGGCGCCCGGCAGGCCCGGTCGAAAAGCTGCGAAAACTCGGCGCCCGAGCGCGGCCGCCGCTCGGGGTCGCTCGCCATCGCCAAGTCGAGAAAGGCGTCCACCTCGGTCGGCACCGAGGTCAGGCGCGAGGGGCGGGTGTAGGCCCCGCGCGGCACCCGCCCGGTGAGCATCTGGTAGGTCATCACCCCGAGCGCGTAGATGTCGCAGGCCGGCGTGATGCGCGGCTCCTCCTCCATCTGCTCCGGCGCCATGTCTTCGAAAGTCCCATACACCTGCCCGGCCACGGTGATGCCCGCCACGAAGCCGCCCGCCAGCGAGTGCGCCAGGCCGAAGTCCGCCAGGGTGAGACGCCCGTCCGCCAGCACCAGCACGTTGCCCGGCTTGAGGTCGCGGTGCACGATCCCGCGCGCGTGCGCGGCGTCGAGCGCCTGCCCGATCTGCTTCACCCAGACCCGCACCTCGGAGGGCGGGTGCGGGCGCTCGCCGATCAGCTTCGCCAGATCGCCCCGCTCCGCCCACTCGGTCACGAGGTAGAGGGTGCCGTCGCCCAGCGAGCCGAAGTCGTGGATCTGGAGAATGTGCGGATGATTGAGCCCCGAGAGGATGCGCGCCTCCCGCTCGAAGCGCTCGCGCGTCTCCCGATCCGGCGCGGCCTGCGGCGGCAGCACCTTCACGCCCACGCTGCGCCCGAGGCGGCGTTGCTCGGCGCGATACACCGCGCCCATGCCGCCCTTGCCCGCGAGCTCGAGGATGCGGAGCCCGGGGAAGGCGTCGCGCAGGGAGTCCGCCCCCGGCGCCTCCCAGCGAAAGCGGCTCGGGGCGAAGGACAGACGCCCGCCCGCGCCGCCACGGGCGCTGGAGGTCCTCGCCTCGCGCGCCGTCGCCGACTCCGCCGGATTCTGCTCGCCCGCGCTCATCCGCACACGAAGCCCCGCCCGTCCAATGCCTTGCACGCGCCGGCAGCAGGCCGCGACGAGGCGAAACCAAAGGATGTGGTCGAACGCGGAGTCATTGCATTGTAACACGGCGATAAGGGCGCGAGCGCCTCGTCCCGGCAAGTCCGCAAAACGTCTGCGGAATCCACCCTACGTTCTTCCCAAAGGACGGACGCGGCCCATCATCCGCGCCCATGCCCACCCTCGCCGACCTCGTCGCCTTCTGCGATCACGCCACCCGCCGCAGCGCCTGGAAAGACCATCCAAACGCGCTCAACGGCCTGCAGTTGGAGAACAACGGCCGCGTGACCCGCCTCGGCGCCGCGGTCGACGCCGGCCGCGTGCCCTTCGAGCGGGCCGCCGCCGCGGGGATCGATTTTCTGATCGTGCACCACGGGCTCTACTGGACGCCTCCGCAGCCGCTCGTGGGCGCGCACTACGCGCGCTTCGCCACCGCCATCCGCGCCAACCTCGCCGTCTACGGCTGCCACCTCCCGCTCGACGGCCACCCCGAGCTGGGCAACAACGCCCTGCTTGCGCGCGAGCTCGGCCTCGTGCCCGACCGGCCCTTCCTCGCCCAGCCCGGCAGCGAGCCCGTGGCCTGGAGCGCCCCCTGCGCGCTCTCCCGCGCCGAGATCGCCGCCGCCCTGCGCGGCCGCTACGCGCGCGTCGTGGCGGTCGAGCACGGCTCGGAGCGCCCGGCCCGCGTCGCCTTCTGCAGCGGCAGCGGCAACAGCGCCCTGCCCGAGCTGCCCGCCCTCGGCGTCGACACCCTCGTCACCGGCGAGCTGCGCGAGGAGTGGTATAACTTCGCCGAGGAGCACGGGCTCAACCTGTATTGCTGCGGCCACTACGCCACCGAGGTGCACGGCGTGCGCGCCCTGGCCGAGGCCGCGGCCAAGCACTTCGGCCTGCCCTGGGAATTTGTCGCGACCGAGAATCCGTTTTGACCGAGCCCCCGGTATCTCCGGCCCAGGTCCTCGTGCGGGGGCCTCGGGGCGGGGGCGGCGGCGCTCACACCACCGCCGTCCACTTGGCGCATTTGCGCCACACCTTCGCCTCCCAGTCCCACTGCTTCACCACGCGCGCCGGGGCGCCCACCGCCACCGAGCCGGCGGGCAGCGAGGTGGTGACGACCGAGTTGGAGCCGATAATGCAGCGCCGACCGATGTGCACGCCGGGCATGACGACCACGTTTTGCCCCAGCCAGGAGCCCTCGCCGATGGTGATGGCGGCTGCGTCCTCGTTGGGCTGGTCCCGGTAGGGCAGCTCCGCCGTCGAGTGCCCCCGCGAGGCGTCGGAGATAAACACGCCGCCGGCGATGAGCACGTTGTCCTCGATCACCACGCTCAGCTCGGAATAGAGGGTGAGGCGCGAGGTGATCCACACGCGGTTGCCGATCTTGATCTCGCCTGGCGTGCCGTCCGCCCCCGGCACCACGCACAGGGAGGAGTGTTTGCCGATGTAGACGTCGGAGCCCAGCGTGATCCGGCCGGGGTGCGAGACGTAGCGGGGCCGGGCAAACACGCTGTTTTGACCGCAGCTCGCGAAACGGGGCATCGGCCAGCTTTTGAGGAGGTTTTTGATCGTGGTGAGGTTCATGGGGAAGCGGGAGGTTCTGCCGAGATTGGCGCGCTCGGGTCGCGAGGGGTCAAAGGCCCCCGCCGCCGCGGCTTCCCGGAATGCGCACGGGGGATTCCCGGGCGGGGCGCGCTCCGGGTTCGACAAGCGGCCGGCGCCCGGCCTTTGCTCCCGGCACCGCGTGAACACTTCCTGGGATACCCTCAAGCTCGTCGCCGACCCCACCCGCCTGCGCATCCTTGCCCTGCTGCTGCGCGAGGAGCTTTCGGTCGCGGAGCTCCAGGACATCCTCGGCATGGCGCAGTCGCGCATCTCCTCCTCGCTCGCCCTGCTCCGCTCGGCCGAGCTGGTCAGCGATCGCCGCGACGGCAAACGCGCCTACTACAGCCTGCGCGCGGGCCTGCCCTCCGCCACGCTCTCCCTTCTGCGCTCCGCCACCGAGGCCGTCTCCGGGCAGCCCGAGCTCGTCGCCGACCGCGCCGGCCTCTCCCGCGCCCTCGCCCGCCGCCGCGCCACCCAGGAGGAGTATTTCAACCTCATCGCCGGCCGCCTCGGCAAACACTACTGCCCCGGCCGCTCCTGGGAGGCGATCGGCCACCTCGCCCTGCGCCTCGCGCCCGCGATCGACATCGCAGACCTCGGCGCCGGCGAGGGCCTGATCTCGCAACTGCTCGCCCGCCGCGCCCGGCAAGTCTGGTGCATCGACAGCTCGCCCAAGATGGTCGAGGTCGGCAGCGCCCTCGCCGAGAAAAACGGCCTCGCCAACCTCGCCTACAAACTGGGCGACATCGAGCAGGTGCCCCTGCCCGACGCCTCGGTCGACCTCGCCATCCTCAGCCAGGCCCTGCACCACGCGCAGCACCCGCAGACCGCCCTCGCCGAGGCGCACCGCATCCTCCGCCCCGGCGGCCAGCTGCTCGTGCTCGACCTCAAGGAGCACGGTTTTGAGAAAGCGCGCGAACTCTACGCCGACGTCTGGCTGGGCTTCACGGAGAACGCGCTCCACGCCTTCCTGGAGACGGTGGGTTTCCAAGCCGTCGAGGTGGTCGCGGTGGCGCGCGAGGCCGAGCCTCCGCACTTCGAGACCCTGCTCGCCAGCGGTCGCAAGGCGGCCTGAGCCGCCTCCGCGTCGCACGGGCGTCCCGCCCGTTGGGATTGGCCGCGGCATGGGCGTCCCGCCCGCGCCCATGGGCCCGCTCCGTCCCATCGGTCCGATCCGTTTGATCAGCCTGATCGCGCCGCCCGCCCGCTATCCACGCAATCGTGCACACTATCTGCGCGCTATAATGCCTCGTAACGACGCAGGGCTTGCCTCCTTTGTTGCACACTTTTCTTGCACACTTAGGCCGCTTCTGCCTTTGCTGTCTTCTCCCACCCGCCCCGCCCCGATGCGCGCCCCCAGCCAAACGCTGCTTGCCCGAAAGCTCCGGCTCTCGCGCGCCACCGTCTCGCGGGCCCTCGCCAACCACCCCGCGCTCAGCGCCGATACCCGCGCCCGCGTGCAGGCCCTGGCCACCGAGCTCGGCTACCGCGGCACACCCACCCGCTCGGTCCGCCGCGCGGCCGACGCGCCGCCGCTCAAGCTCGGCGTGCTCATCGGCACGCCCCTCGTCCCGGCCGACCAGATCACCCTGCCGCAGATCCTCGAGGGCATCCGCGGCCGCGCCCGCATGGACCGCGCCGCGGTCGACATCCTCCCTTTCGCGCCCGAGGAGACCGCCCCGCTCGCCGGCCGCCGCCGTCTCTTCGGTCACATCCGCGCCGAGGGCTGGCGCGGCGCCATCCTCCTCTACCCTTTCCCCGAGGCCACGGTCTCGATGCTCGCGGAAAAACTCTCCGTCGTCTCCGTGCTCCACGAATGCGCCGACGAGCGTATCGACACCATCGATACGGACCACGGCGGCATCCGCCAGCTCGTCGCCCGCCTCGCCGCCCTCGGCCACCGCCGCATCGGCTTCGCCACCTGGCGCTACCCGGCCGGCGGCCTCTGGGCCTCGCGCCGCTTCGCCGCCTTTGCCGAGGCGATGTTTCACCACGGCCTGCCGCTCGACCCCCGCCACGTCGTGAACCTCGGCCCGGCCTCCGCCTCCGCCGCCGATCCCGCCGCGCTGGCCGATCTGGTCGCGACGCGCATCCGCAAGGATCGCGTCACCGCCTGGATCTGCGCCGCCGACCACCAAGCCTACCAGCTCATGGCCGACCTGCGCGAACGCGGCCTGCGCGCGCCCCGCGACTACTCCGTGACCGGTTTTGACGGCCAGGAAGCCCCTCCCGGCCTGCCGCGCCTCACCAGCCTCGCCGTGCCCAACGCCGACCTCGGCGCCTCCGCCGTCGCCCGCCTCGTCGGCCGCCTCCTCCAACCCGCCTCCCCGCGCCGCGTGACCCTCGTCATGCCCGCCCTCGTCGAAGGCGAAACCACCGCCCCGCCCGCCTAGCCCCGCCTGCCTAGCCGCCCCGCGCCGTCCTCATTGGTCATTGGACATTGGTCATTGGTCATTCGGCGCCCGCGCTCTCCGCCCCGCTCCCCTCTCCCCATCCCACAAACCAAAACCTCCGTAATCATGCCCAAAGCCACATCCCGCGCCGCCAAGTCCGCCGAGCACTTCGCCGGCATCTCCAAAATCGCCTACGAAGGCCCGCAGAGCAGCAACCCGCTCGCGTTCAAACACTACAACGCCGACGAAAAAGTCGGCGGCAAGACGATGGCCGAGCACCTGCGCTTCTCCATCGCCTACTGGCACGCCCTCCGCGGCGCCGGCTCCGATCCCTTCGGCCCCGGCACCATCGTGCGCAAGTGGGAATCCTCCTCCAAGGACCCCGTCTCCGTCGCCAAGGTGCGCATGGACGCCGCCTTCGAGTTCTACCAAAAGATCGGCGCGCCCTTCTGGTGTTTCCACGATCGCGACATCGCCCCCGAGGGCGCCACGCTCGCGCAGTCCAACAAGAATCTCGACGCCATCGTCGCCCACGCCAAGCAGCTCCAAAAGGCCACCGGCGTGAAGCTCCTCTGGGGCACCGCCAACCTCTTCAGCAACCCGCGCTACATGTGTGGCGCCTCCACCAACCCCGACGCCCACGTCTTCGCCTACGCCGCCGCGCAGGTGAAGAAGGCCCTCGAGGTCACGCAGGAGCTCGGCGGCGAGAACTACGTCTTCTGGGGCGGCCGCGAAGGCTAC
>JAUVVA010000132.1 GCA_030604905.1 Verrucomicrobiota bacterium
GCGGGCGCAGTTGAAGAGGCGGACGCCCTTCTTGCACTTCGCGAGCGCGGCCTCGTCGATCATGTATTTGGTCTCGTCCGTCAGCGGCATGTGGACGGTGATGTAGTCGGCCTGGGGCAGCAGCTCGTCGAGCGTGACGGCCTCGACACCCATGGCCTTGGCGCGGCTGGGGGCGAGGTAGGGATCGTAGGCGACGACGCGCATGCCAAAGGCGAGCGCGCGCTTGGCGACCTCGCCGCCGATGCGGCCCATGCCGACGATGCCGAGGGTCTTCTTGAAGAGCTCCACGCCGGAGAGCTTGCCGCGCTCCCACTTGCCGGCGCGCATGGTGGCGTCGGCCCGGGCGATGGGGCGCGCGCCGCAGAGGATGTGGGTGAAGGTGAGCTCGGCGGTGGCGATGGTGTTGCCGCCGGGGGTGTTCATCACGACCACGCCGTGCTCGGTGGCGGCCTCGACGTCGACGTTGTCCACGCCCACGCCGGCGCGGCCCACGACCTTGAGGTTCGGCGCGGCGGCGAAGACCTCCTTGGTGATCTTGGTCTCGGAGCGCACGGCGATGGCGTGCACATCCTTGACGAGCGAGAGGAGGTCACGGTCGGGAGAGGGATAAGCCTCGACGACTTCAAAGCCCGGCTGCTGACGCAGGTAGGCGACGCCCTTGGGAGAGATCTTATCGGCGACGAGGATTTTCATGACGGGAAAAGGGTCTAGCGAATAGCCCACCCCTCCGGCCCGGCAAGGAAAAGCTCGGCAAGCAGGAACGAGGTCTGCTTGCTCCCGCGCCTCCTCCTCCCCCGCCATGAGCCTCCTGGCCCCCGCTCCGGCCGATCTGCCCACGCCCACACCCACGCCGGCCTCGCGCCCCGCACCCGAAAAGGCGCCCGGCGGGGCGCGCGACGGCACCTTCGACGTGCTACGAGGCTTCTTTCTCGTGCTGATGGCGATCAACCACGTGCCTTGGGCGCTGTGGTATCTTACCCAGCAGTCGCTGGGCTTTGTGACGGCGGCGGAGGGCTTTGTGCTGCTGGCGGGCCTGCTGGTCGGGCTGATCTACACGCGCAAGTTCAAGACGCTGGGCAAAAGCGCCACGACGCGCCTGCTGGTGCGGCGGGCCGGCGTGGTCTACTTCGCCCACGCGCTTTGCCTGCTCGGCGCTTTCGCCTGGGTGTGGCTTTACTGGTGGTTCGCCGACCGCGGACACCCTCCCATCGGCTCCCCTTGGATCTTCCAAGAACGGCCTTGGGAGGCGCTGGCCGCCTCCTTCCTGCTCCTGATGCAGCCGGGCCTGCTAGACGTGCTTCCGATGTATTTTGGATTCCTGCTGCTCACACCGATGGTGCTCCGGCAGCTCATGCGCGGGCGGATGCTCGGGGTCTTGATCGGTTGCGGCCTTTGCTGGGGCTTCACCAACCTCTTCATCCCCTCCCACCCCATCGTCACGGGCCTGGTCGACACGAGCGCTTTTAATTTCGGCTCCTGGCAACTTCTCTACGTGCTCGGCCTGATCGCCGGCCACCTCGCGGCCGAGGGGCGCACGCCTGCCTGGATGAACCCCGGTCCGCGCGCGGCGCTCGGCCTGCTCGCGGTGGCGCTGCTCCTCGCCCTCCTGCGTCACGGGGTGATCCCGCACGGCCTGTCGGCCGCGGTCTGGGAGGGCTTGACCAACAAAAACGACCTCGCGCCCCTGCGCCTGCTCAACGTCGCGGTGCTCGCCCTGCTGCTTCGCCATTGGGTCCTGCGCCGCGCCTGCGCCGGGGCGCCGGACGGCCTGCGCTGCGCACCTCTCGCCTTGCTCGGGCGCCATTCGCTGTCGGTGTTTTCCACCCACGTGGTCGTCGCGCTCGTGATCATCGGCCTGCCCTGGCAATTCGAGTGGACCCGCTGGGGCCCCTGGGTGGCGCCGGTCATCTTGGTGGCGGCGATGTTTGGCGCGGCGCTGCTCGCGGAAGGGCTGGCGGCGCGGCGCCGCGGCGCGCAGAGTGGACGCGTCCATCCATGACGCGCATCCAGCAGCAATACGCCTTTCTCACCGAGTGCCTGAAGTTGTCGGAGATTTTTCGCCAGGCGCTCCTCCCGACGAGCCACCGCCGCGAAAACGACGCCGAGCACTCCTGGCACCTCTGCCTCATGGCGATCACGCTCGCCGAGCACAGCAACCAGCCCGTGGACCTGGCCCGCGTGCTCAAGATGCTCGTGATCCACGACCTCGTGGAGATCGACGCCGGAGACACCTACGCCTACGACACCGCCCGCCTCGCCGGGCAACACGAGCGCGAGGCGCGCGCCGCCGACCGCATCTTCGGCCTGCTGCCGCCCGACCAGGGCGCGGAGCTGCGCGCCTGCTGGGAGGAGTTTGAGGCGAAGATCACGCCCGAGGCGAAGTTCGCCGCCGCCGTCGACCGCCTGCAACCGGTGCTGCTCAACATCCTCACCGGTGGCGAAAAATGGCGCGAGCACGGCGTCACGCGCGCCATGGTGATCGCGCGCAACCAGCACGCCAACGACGGCGCCTGCGCCGTCTGGGCCCACGCGCTCACGCTGCTCGACGACGCCGTGGCGCGCGGCCTCCTGCCGGCGGAGTGAGCCACCGCCCGGACCGGTCGGGCCGCCCCTCGCGCACACGCCTGAAAACCGCAGATGTCCCGACGGCCGCTTCGACCGCCGAGTCCAGGATAAGGCCGCCGCTCAAGCCCGGCGAAAAAAGCCGACCGTGGGCTGACGCGCGCCGCGTCCGATGCGTTTGACGAGGCTCCAACCCTCCGGCCGCAGCTCGATCTCGCCCGGGTGCTCGAAGACCACGATCGGATCGTCCGCCGCCGTCGTCATCTCGAGCAGACCCGCGAAAAGCCGCGGCGCGATGTCCAGGATGATCGGATAGGGCGGATCGACGAAGATCAGATCCGGCCTCCCGCCTCCCGCCCGCGCCTCCATCCCCTCGCCCCCCGCGTCGTCCGGGGTCGGCCGCCAGGTGAGCGCGTCGCCCTGGATCAGCCGCAGCTCCGCGGCCTCGCGCCGGGCGCTCTTGGCCACGGTGGCGATGTTTTGCCGCAGGCAGGCCGCCGCCTTGGCGTTCTGCTCGACAAACACGCCGCCCGCCGCGCCCCGGCTCCATGCCTCGAGCCCGTAGCCGCCGCTGCCGGCAAACAGATCCGCGAAACGCGCCCCCTGCACCCGCGCCCCGAGCGAGGAAAACACCGCCTGACGCATCCCGTCGGTCGCCGGGCGCACCGCGTCGCCCTTCGGCACCGCCAACACCGTCCCGCGCGCTGCTCCACCGCTGATTCGCATAGATGCCGACCTTCCTGCCGTCCCGCCCCGTCGCGCTCAACAACAACCCTCCGCCACCCGGCGGGACACGTCCCGGCCCCCCGGCCCCACAGGTGTCGCCGACCTTCGCCGCGCTCCCCCCCGGCCACCCCCGCCCCGTCTTTGCCCTCGCCATCGGCCCCCGGGACCTTGGTCATTGGACCTTGGTTATGTCATACTCGCTTCGCTAAAGGTCATTATTCACTTCGTCGTGCTCTCCCCTCTCGGTCGCGCCACTCTTCGCAGCATCGCTGAAACCGGTGATTTCACGCGCTTCACCGCGCGCGGCTTCGCCTCGGCCGTGGGCTCGCGCCGGTTGGGGCGGCGCCTCGTGCGCGCCGTCTACGAACAGGGCGTGCGCTGCATCCCGGTCATCCTGATCGTGGGCATCTTCACCGGTCTCGTCCTCGGCCTCCAGGGTTACCACACCCTTCGCGGTTTCGGCGCCACCTCGCTGCTCGGCCCCCTGATCGCGAACAGCTTGATCCGTGAACTCGCGCCCGTGCTCGCCGCGCTCATGCTCGTCGGCCAGGCCGGCTCGGCCCTCGTCGCCGAGATCGGCATCCAGCGCAACTCCGAACAGATCGACGCCCTCGAGACCATTGGCATCGATCCCTACGGCTTTCTCGTGGCGCCCCGGCTGCTCGCCGCCCTCCTCGTCTTCCCGATCATGACCGCCTTCTTCGCCCTCATCGGCCTGGTCGGCGGCTGGATCTCCGGCTCCGTGCTCCTGCCCCTCCCGGCCAGCGTCTACTGGGCCTCGGTCAACGCCTCCATCGACCTCGCCGACGTCGGTCAGTCCGTGCTCAAGGCCCTCGTCTTCGGCGCCCTCACCATCGGTCTCTGCTGCTACAACGGCTTCAACGCCCACCGGCGCTCCGGCGCGACCGGCGCGCGCGCCGTCTCCGCCTCGACCACCCGCGCCGTCGTCCTCTCCAGCGTCGCGGTGCTCGCCTCCGACTACCTCATCACCTCGCTGCTGGTTTGAAGCGCATCCACTCCCTTGCCTGACCTCCGGCCCCACGCCCGCCGACCCATGTCCGCCCCCGCCGCCTCCTCCTCGCCGCTGCTCTCGACCCGTTCGCTGCAAAAGCGCTTCGGCGAGCATGTCGTGCTGTCGGACGTGAGCCTCGAGGTCGCCCGCGGCGAGGTGCTCGCCATCGTCGGCAAATCCGGCACCGGCAAGTCGGTGCTCCTCAAATGCCTCGCCCGCGTGCTCAAGCCCGACTCCGGCTCAGTGCTCTTCGACGGCCAGCCCCTCAGCCGCGGCCAGCCCGAGGCCCTCGCCGCCTTCCGCCGCCGCTGCTCCTACCTCTTCCAGGGCAACGCGCTCCTCGACTCGCTCACCGCCTGGGAAAACGTCGCCCTCCCCCTGGAACAGACGACGCTCATCCCCAAGCCCGAGATTCGCGAACGCGTGGCCGACGCCCTCCGCCGGCTTGAGCTCGAAAACGACGCCCGTCGCTACCCCTCGCAGCTCTCCGGCGGCATGCAAAAACGCCTCGCCCTCGCCCGCGCCCTCGTCACCCGCCCGGAGCTCGTGCTCTTCGACGAGCCCACCGCCGGCCTCGACCCCCTGCGCCGCAACGCCGTCTTCACCCTCATCGCCCACGCGCGGCGCGAGTTCGGCTTCACCGCCGTGCTCGTGACCCACGACCTGCCGGAGGCCCTGGCCGCCTGCGACCACCTCGCCTTCCTCGACCGCGGGCGTATCCATTTCGCGGGGACGCCGGAGGATTTCCGGGCGACCGCCGACCCCGTGGTCGCCGCCTTCCGCGACAGCGCCGCCGCCCTCGCCCGCTCCGTCGCCACGCTCCGCGCCGGCGGCGCCCTGGAACCCGCCGAGGACCTCGGCTAAACTCGCCCCCTCTTCTTCGCGCCCCACGACTTCGCCCTCCGCCCTTCAGTTCTCCGTCCGCTTCGTCCCTCCGCCGCCCTGTCCCTCACCGCCATGCCCGCCACGCCCGCCTCCTACACCCGCTTCGATCTCGCCGTCGGCGCCTTCGTGCTCGCCGGCCTCGTCGCCCTCGCCTGGCTCGCGCTTAAAATCGGCGGCGGAGCGCTCGTCGGGGGCGACACCGTCCTGGTGCGCGCCCGCTTCAACAATCTCGGCGGCCTCGCGCCCGGGGCCAGCGTGATGGTCTCGGGCGTCGTGGTCGGCCGCGTGGAACGCGTCGAGCTCGACGAACGCTTCGCCGCCATCGCCACCTTGCGGGTGCGCCGCGACCTCGCCCTCCCCGCCGACACCATGGCCTCGATCCGCAGCAGCGGCTTGATCGGGGAAAAATTCGTGGCCCTGAGCCCCGGCGCCGACGACGAAACCCTCCGCCCGGGCGACCTGATCACCGACACCGAAAGCGCGGTGGACCTCGAGAGCCTCATCAGCCGCTTCGCCTTCGGCGGCGTGCAGCAAGCCGGCCCCGCCGCCGGCGGCGGGGCCGAGGCCCCGCGGTGACGCGGCGCGGGCTGGCCTAGGAACCTCAGAGCCCGAGCGCGGCGCGGTGCTTGAGATACCACTGCACGGTCTCGCGCAGACCGGCGTGCAGCTCGGTGCGCGGGCCCCAGCCGAGGCGCTCGCGGGCTTTGGCGATGTCGAGATACTTCACCGAGTTGACCTTCGGCCCGGTGATGAGCGGCTCCTCCTCGACGCGCTCGCCCGTGACCTCGTTCCACGCGCGGATGAGCCCGACCAGCGCCTCGCGCAGGCTGAGAGGCGCGCCGGAGCCAAAGTTGAAGGCCTCGCCGGAGACACCCGTCTCGGCCACGCGCTCGGCGGCGGCGAGGTAGCCCTCGGCCATGTCGCGCACGTGGAGCAGCTCGAGCACGTTGGAGCCATCGGTGCCGTCGATCACCGGGCGCTCGCCGCGGAGGAGACGGCGGATCGAGACCGGCACGATGCGGCTGAAGTTGGTGTCGCCCGGGCCGTAGGTGTTCATCCAGCGGCAGACCGCGGTGCGCAGGCCGTAGATACGGGTGTAGCAACGCACGGCGAGATCGGCCGCGACCTTGGTGGGCGCGTAGATATTGGCCGCGGCGAGCGGCGGCGCGTCCTCGGGGATGGCGGCCTCCGTGTTGGTGGCGCCGTAGTAGGCGCCGGAGGAGGCAAACACGAGGCCGGGCGGGCGGCGCGCGAGGCGGCAGGCCTCGAGCACGTGGTAGGTGCCCATCACGTTGACCGCGGCGGTCTCGGCCGGGAGCGCGTTGGAGATGGTGACGATGGGCTGCGCGGCGAGCAGGAACACGAGCTCGGGCTCGAGGCGGGCGACGAGGAGCTTGGTCGCGGTGGCGTCGAGGATGTCGCCGGGCGTGAAGGCCACCCGCTCGGCGAGGCCGGCGAGGCGCAGGTAGGAATCGGGCGGCGGCTGGGCCTTGTCGACGACGACCACTTGCGCGCCGCGGGCGAGGAGTTGTTCGCACAGGTGCGCGCCGCCGAAGCCCGCGCCTCCGATCACGAGGACGCGGCGGTTTTTCCAGGCATCCATGGCGGGCGCTTAGCTGGCGCGGACGGTGAGGAGCTTGTCGGCGGCGGAAGCCGTCGCCACGGGCACGCGCGCCGGGCCCCAGGAGCCCTCCGGCTGGTTGAAGTAGGACATGTAGAAGAGGATCGTGCGGCGCAGGCCGTCCTGGAAGGAGACGGAGGGGGTGAAGCCGGTGATCTTTTTGATCTTCTCGCCGCTGAGGTGCTGCTTGGAGATCGCGACCACGCCCGAGACCGGATGGGTGAGGCGGATGTAGCGGCTCCAGATGAGATTGGCCAGGCGAGGGTCGCCGCCGGAGCGGAGAGCGTCCTCCTGCATGCTCGCCACCATGTCGACCACGTCGCGCAGCACGTCGGGCGTGGGCGAGTAGTGCACGCCGGGGAGGTTGAAGACGAGGCCGCGACACTTGGGCTCGCGGGCGAGGGCCATGAAGGCGCGCGCGGCGTCCTCGACGAAGAGGTAGTCGCGGTGGTGCTGGAGGCTGCTGTAGTAGAGCTCGGGCGCGTCGTGGCTGCGGAAGATGTCGCGCATGGCCTTCGGGATGAGCCGGTAGTTGGTGTTGAAATCGTAAGGCCCGAAGAGATTGCACATCCGCAGCACGATCGTATCGAGGCCGAGCGCCTGGTGGTAGGTGGCGGAGAAGATGTCGGCGGCGAGCTTGGCCGCATCGTAGACGCCGACGCCGCGCAGCTCGGACTTTTCCTCGTCGTAGGGCAGCTCCTCGGTCTCGCCATAGACCTTGTCGGTCGAGGAGTAGATGACGACGGGCCGCTGGTCGGCGGGCAGGAGGCGGGCGGCCTCGGCGAGGTTCACGAAGCCCATCGTGTTGGCGAGGATCGTGGCGTAGGGATCGTGCATCGCCTTCTCGACCGTGGTGGCGCCGGCGGCGAGGTGGAACACGAAGTCGAAGCGGCCCTCGTGGATGATCTTGTGCATCCGGGCGCGGTCGGTGATGTCGGCCTCGACGACCTCGAGCTTGTCGCGCAGGCCGGCCAGATCGATTTGCGAGCCGTGGACGGGGCGGGTGTCGCAATCGAGCGCGGTCACCTCGGCGCCGGCGGCGTGGAGCGCGCGCGAAAGGTGGCCGCCGACAAAACCGAAGGCGCCGGTGATGAGGGCGCGTTTGCCGGTCCAAAACTCGCGGTCGCGATCAATGCTCTCCGCCAGCGCGGGGCTGGGCCAGGAGTCGTTGATCAGCGTGCTCTTCGTGTCGGTCTCCACCGCATCGGGGAAAGCGCTCGCGGGCGAATAGGGGAACAGAGGTTGGGGGCGGTCGTCGGCGGTGATTTTGATAGGCATAGAAGTGGTCCTCGATTCGCGCTGTGGGTGCCGCCTCCGGACGCCGCAAGGCGCGAGTTGGTGGCGGGACGGGACCACGCCCGGCCGCGGGAGCGGTTTTCAGAGGTAAAAGCGTCGTGAGCCGGGGCGTGACCCCCGCCCAAAACCGGGATATGCCCGAATGCACCCCCTCCGTCCCCGCCGGAGTCTGCGCATCTAAATTTCCTTTCCGCCCCGCCCGGGGTCGTCAGCCTGCACCCTTTCCCTTACCGTCCCACATGAGCGCTCCCCGCCTGAAGATCTTCTCCGGCAACTCGAATCGCCCTCTCGCAGAGGAGATTTGCAAGCATGTGGGAGTGCCGCTCGGCGAGGCCACCGTGACCTCCTTCCCCGACGGCGAGTCCTTCGTCAAAATCAACGAGAACATCCGCGGCCAGGATATCTACCTCGTGCAGTCCACCTGCACGCCGACCAACCATCACCTGATGGAGCTGCTGATCATGATCGACGCCGCCAAGCGCGCGTCGGCGCAGCGCATCACCGCCGTCATCCCCTTCTACGGCTACGCCCGCCAGGACCGCAAAGACCAGCCGCGCGTGCCCATCACCGCCAAGCTCGTGGCCGACCTGCTCACCTCGGCCGGCGCCAACCGCGTGCTCACGATGGACCTGCACTCCCAGCAGATCCAGGGCTTCTTCAACATCCCGGTGGACCACCTCTTCGCCTCGCCGGTGCTCTTCAAATACCTCGAGCGCTTCCGCGCCGACAGCCTCGTGGTCTGCTCGCCCGACGTGGGCGGCATGAAGATGGCCGCCGCCTACGCCGGCGCGCTCGGCACCGGCCTGGGCATGGTCTGGAAAAAACGCACCTCCGCCACCACCGTCGAGTCGGTCAACATCGTCGGCGAGGTCGCCGGCAAGGACGTGCTGATCGTCGACGACATCACCGAGACCGCCGGCACCCTGGTCAACGCCGCCAAGCTGCTCCGCGACAACGGCGCCCAGTCGGTGCGCGCCGCCGTCTCGCACGCGCTGCTCAGCCCCATGGCCTACGAACGCCTCCGCGGCGGCGCGATCGACGAGCTCATCACCACCAACTCCATCCCGATCGACACCAAGGGCCTGCCCATCACGGTGCTCAGCGTGGCCCCGCTGCTCGCCGAGGCGATCGTGCGCATCAACAACAACGAGTCCGTCACCAGCCTCTTCAAGGTGAAGGGATTCTGAGGAGCGCGGCGCGGCGCGCGAGGCGCGGCGCTCACTCGTAGCGCAGCGCCTCGATGGGATCGAGCTTCGCGGCCTGGATCGCCGGGTAGATGCCGGCGAGCACGCCGGCCGTCACGCTGAAGAAAAAGCCGACCACGAAGGCCGAGGGCGCGAGCAGCGGCGCGCTGCCCGGAGGCACCACGGTGGCGAGCAGCTTGATCGCGCCCACCGCCACGCCCACGCCGGCCACGCCGCCGAGCAGGCTGAGCGTCACCGCCTCGGCCACGAACTGGCTGAAGATGTTGAAGGGCGTCGCGCCCACCGCCTTGCGGATGCCGATCTCGCGCACGCGCTCGTTGATCGAGGCGAGCATGAGGTTCATGATGCCGATGCCGCTCACCAGCAGCGAGA
>JAUVVA010000065.1 GCA_030604905.1 Verrucomicrobiota bacterium
GCCCCAGGACCGAAGAGGAAGTCCTGCGCAGAATCGCACGGCGACACCGCGCACGCGCTCAAGACATCCGGCGCCGCCGAAAACCCCGCGGCCACAGGGTAAAGTCTATTTTAACAAAGTAGAACTAAGCCGACATCATGCAAATGTTCGGGTCGCATCGAGGTGATCTCGCGGCACCTTTCGGTGGGGCCCTCGTCTCGAAATACTCTCCGAGTATTCCTTCGCTCGGTCCGCACCGAAATCTGCTCGCGATCTCACCTCGCTGCTCTGCCGCCCATCTCCTAGGAAACAGGCGCCTCGCGCTCCCGCCAACCCTGTTTCTTCCCGTCCACCGCAAAACGCGTTTTGCTTCCGGGGCTGCATGATGCCGGCTAAGAATGAACTGGCCGCAAAGAGGCGCAGAAGTCGCAAAATCAATCCAAAGCTCCGACGACTTTGCTCTTTTTGCGCCTCTTGCGCCTTTTTTCGGCCATTCTCTGACCGCATTTAATCAAGTCACTTCGGTGACAGGATACTAGAGCGCCGAGCCGCCGGCCCGCAGGCGCTCGCGTAGCGAAGAAACCGATACGGCCGGCAGTCCGCCGCGCGTGTCGAGCGCGAGCACGGCGGCCACGCCGGCCGCCTCGCCGGTCTGGTTGAGGTTCACCATCACGCGCACCGCGGCGTGGGCGAGCGGGTCCACGTCGAGCATGCGCCCGGCGACGATCACGTTCTCGGGGCAAGCGAGCGGCAGCAGGCAGCGATAAGGGATCTGATAGAAAAGCGGGTTCTCCGCGGTCTCGGGACGCCAGCGCCCGCGCTCGGAGGGAAAGCCGGGGCGGTGGTATTCCTCGACGCCGTCGAGGTAGCGCAGGGTGATGCCGGGCTTGTCCTGGTGGTGGATGTCGACCCGGTAGCTGCCCTGCGCGATGGCGTCGTCGAAGGTCCGGCCGGAGAGCACTTCGTCACCGGAAAGTCGATACGGGGAGCGGATGTGACGCGATTCGCGCAGGCCGAGGCGGGAGGGCAGGGCCTCGAGCGAGAGGCGCGCCTCGGGGGCGGCCTCGCGCAGGAGGTCGAGGATGACGCGCACCTGGCGCCGGCCCTCGATCTCGCCGGCGCTGAGCTGGGCGGCGTCGGCCGGGTTGATGCCGTGGATGCGCGTGGCGGCCAGCATGTAGGTGTCGGAGCCGGGCACGAAGCCGCCCCAGGCGAAGGTCGGCGGCAGCCCGCGCGCGGGACCCTGCTCGCGGATCAGCTCGCCGACGCGCGCGCCGACCTCGCCGAGGCTGCGCCAGCCGCCAACGCGCACGCAGGCGGTCGCCGGCTGGAGCTGGTTGGCAAACCAGGTCTCTCCGCCGAGGCGGGCCACGAGGTCGGCATCGCCGGTGGCGTCGATAAACATGCGGGCGCGGACCGCGCCGCGGCCGGATTTGTTTTCCACCGCGACCGCCACCAGCCGCCCGTCCTCGAAGAGCGGCGCGGCGAAAAAGGTGTGCAGGCAGATTGTCAGCCCGGCCTCGCGGGCGAGTTCGTCGAGCTCGATCTTCAGCTCCTCGGAGTTGAAGGTGAAACCGCGCGAGGGGTTGTTGCGCTCGTGGCGCTTCACCACGCCGCGGCGGTCCAGCCGCTCCACCACCTCCTCGGTGAGACCCGCGATGATCTGGCGCTCGCCCGCGGTGTCCCAGAGCGAGTGCCAGACATTGACCTGCGAGGTGGTGGCGACGCCGCCGAAGCAGTTGTCCTTCTCGATGATGACCACGCGGGCCCCGAGGCGGGCGGCGCGAACGGCGGCGAAGAGCCCGGTGCAGGAGCCGCCGAGCACGCAGACGTCGGCTTCGTGCCAGACGGGCAGCGCGCGGGCGGGTTCGGTCAGGGTGGGGGAGGCCATGCGCGAACCCTGAGGTCGCGGGTCCCCCGGCGGCAGCGTCAACTCCCCGACAAAGCGAATCATGGTATAGACGAAACGCACGATAAGGGCATCCTCCGCTACGATGAACCTTGCTCTCTTGGTGCGAAGCCTGTTGCGCGGGCCCTGCATGGTCACACACCTCAATTCCGTGCGTTTCGCTCGCGGGCGCCTCATGAAGGATGCGGTGGTGGTCTCGCATCGGCTTATCCTGGTGGTGTCGGGCGAGATAAATTATACCATCGACGGAGACCGACGCCGGCTGCGGGCGGGCGACTGGTTTTGGGTGTCGGCCTGGAGCCGGCGCGAATGGTCGTCCGGGCACCGAGGCTGCGTGCTGCGGTGGGTGGAGTTTACCACCGATGCGGTGACGGTCCCCGGTGGCTGGCATCTGGCCGCGCCGCTTTCGGCGGACGAGCTGGAGGAGATCGGGCAACGCTACGCGCGGCTCGGCCGAGACCTCGGCTCGGGCGAGGAGCTGGCGAAGCTGCGGCTGGAGGCCGAGACGAAGGCGCTGGCGGCCCTGTTTTGGTCGCGGCTGCGCGAGGCGGAATCGCCGGCGGGCGAGCGGGCCGCCTCGCACCCGGAGATGGAGCGCGCCCTCGCGTGGCTGGAGGCGAATTGCCTGCGGCCCGACGCGCTCGACGTGTTTTACCGGGAGGTGCTTACCCTGAGTCCCAACCACTTCCGGCTCCTCTACCGCCGCCAGACCGGGGAGACCGTGCAGGGCACGCTGGCGCGACTGCGCCTGAGGCGGGCCCGCTACCTCATCGTGCAGACCGCTCTCTCGATCAAGGAGATCGCCGCCGAGTGCGGCTTCGCCGATCCGCTGTATTTTTCCAACCACTACAAACGGTTTTGGGGCACCTCACCCAGCGCCGACCGAGGGGGCGACGCCGTGGCCTGAGCGGCCCCGCCGAATCGCGGCTCTCTGTTTGATCACTCCTTTCTGATTTCGCTTCCCCGCATGAACAAAGCCTACCCGCGCTACCTGAGCCGCCACGTCGAGTCCCTCGAGGACCTTTGGGACTTTCACTTCGAGGAGGGGAAGTCGCTCGACGAAGTCTCGCCCCGCGGGCTCGCGTTTGGCGCGCGTCTGCACGTGCCCGGCGCCTTCGACGCGGCTCCGGCCTACCTCGGAAAGCGCGGCACCGGCGTCTATCGCCGGACCCTGCGCATCGCGCCGGGAGCGCTCGCGCTCCTGGAGTTTGAGGCGGTGAGCTTCGCGGCGCGCGTCTTCGTGGACGGCGCACTGCTGGCCGAGCATTTCTGCGGCTACTCGCCCTTTCGCGTAAAAGTGCCGCCGGCGGATCGGCCGCTGCGGGAACTGGTGGTGCTCGCGGAGAACCGCTTCGACTTCGAGCGCATCCCGATGCACGAGCACTTTTTCGATTTCTACCAGTTTGGCGGGATCATCCGTCCAGTCTGGCTGCATCATCTGCCGGAGGCGCACATCGTGGACGTGCGGGTGGACGTCACCGATTATCGAGGAGGCACGGTGGAGATCCGCGGACGTGTGTCGGGTGCCGGCGAGGTGTCGGTATCGATCCTGGACACGGCTCTTGCGCCTGTGACGACCGTGGCGGATGCACGGGGCGAGTTCGCGGCGCGCATGGTGGTGCCCTCGCCGCGGGCCTGGTCGCCGGCGTGTCCCAATCTCTACCGCCTGCGGGTGCAGTTTGGCGAAGACGACAGCGTGGTGCGCTTTGGTTTTCGCGAGATTCGGGCCGAGGGGGCGCGCCTGTTTTTGAACGGGGAGCCGCTGCGCCTTTTCGGCTACAACCGTCACGAGTATTTCCCGAACTTCGGCCCCTCGACGCCCTTCGCGCAGATGGTGCACGATGTGCAGCTCCTGAAGGACTGCGGCTGCAATTTCGTGCGCGGCTCGCACTACCCGCAGGACCAGCGCTTCCTCGATCTCTGCGACGAGATGGGGCTCGTGGTGTGGGAGGAAAATCTCGGCTGGGGGCAGGCCTGCAAGCAGCTCACGCATCCGCTCTACCAGGCGCACCACCACGCGGCGCTCGAGGAGATGGTGGCACGGAGCTACAATCACCCGAGCATCCTGATCTGGGGCTTCCTCAACGAGGCCGCGACCGACCAGGACTGCTTCCGGCCGATTTTTGAGAAGTCGATGGGCTTCCTGCGCGCGGAGGGCGGCAACCGGCTCGTCGCGTATGCGTCCAACCGCATCGAGCGCGACCGTTACTTCGAGGAGGTGGATATCGTCTGCATCAACTTCTACCCCGGCTGGTATGGCGCGGAGGATCACCCCGATCCGGTGTCGATGATCGTGCCGCACATCGCCGGCTTTGTCGCGCACCTAGAGAAGCGTGGGCTCGCCGAAAAACCGCTTCTGCTCAGCGAAATCGGCTGCGAGGCGCTCTACGGCTGGCGCGACCAGCAGCGCGATTTCCACTCGGAGGAATACCAGCTCGACTACCTGAGCACGGTGTGTCGCGAGGCGGTGGACAATCCGCGCCTGCTCGGCGTCTGCCTCTGGCATTTCAGCGACGCGCGCACCTACTCCGGCGGCCGCGCGCTGGGCCGGCCCCGCGCCTTCAACAACAAAGGCACCTTCGACGAATACCGCCGCCCCAAACTGGCGCGCGATGCCATCCGCGCGATCTTCCGCGAGACCCTGAAGCAGGAAACGCCAGCATTGACCGCAGATGGCGCAGAGGGGCGCAGATCCCAAGGCGCGGAGGATTCCGAGCGCCGCGCTACGCGGGTGGGCGGGCCCGCCTGACCGCTCCGACATCAATGCCTTTATCTGCGCGCTCTGCGAAATCTGCGGTCATACCCGACTACCGAACGCGCGCCACGACGCTCTCCATTCCCCGATGAACAAAGCCTATCCCCGTTTCCTGTCCCGCCGCGTCGAGCCGCTCGATGAGCTGTGGGAGTTTCGCTTCTTTGAGAACACCGCGCTTGAGGCGTTGCCGTCCGGCGAGATCGACTTCGCGGCGAAGATCGTCGTGCCCGGGGCCTTCGACGCGATGCCGGACTACATGGGAAAACGCGGCTGCGGCGTGTATCGGCGCGTGTTGCACATCGAGCCCGGGACCGAGGCGCTGCTGGAGTTTGAGGCGGCGAGCATGACCTGCCGCGTCGTGCTGGATGGCGTCACGCTCAAGGAGCACTTCTGCGGCTACTCGCCCTTCACGGTGCGCGTGCCGGCCTCGGCCCGGGCTCGGCGCGAGCTGCTCGTTTACTGCGACAATCTTTTCGACGCGGCGCGCACGCCGATGCACGAGCACTACTTCGATTTTTATCAGTTTGGCGGCTTGATCCGCCCCGTCTGGCTCCACCACCTGCCGCGGCGGCATCTGCTCGAGGTGAAGGTGGACGCGACCGATTACCGCGGCGGCGAGATCATCGTGCGCGGCCGCGCCAACGCGGCGGGACTGGTCGCAGTCGAGCTGCTCGACTGCGACCAAGGTCGGGTGGAAGCGAAGACGAACGCGGAGGGTGTATTCGAAATTTCGCTACGTATAGAAAACCCGCGTCTGTGGTCGCCGAAGCGGCCGAATCTTTATCGGCTGCGCGTGAGCTGCGGCGAGGACGACCACGTGGTCCGTTTCGGCCTGCGTGAGATCAAGACCGACGGACCGCGGCTCTTGTTGAACGGGGAGCCGCTGCGGCTCTTCGGCTACAACCGTCACGAATACTTCCCGAACTTTGGCCCGAGCACGCCCTACGCGCAGATGGCGAACGACGTGCAGTTGCTGAAAGACTGCGGCTGCAACTTCGTGCGCGGCGCGCACTATCCGCAGGACCAGCGTTTCCTCGATCTGTGCGACGAGCTGGGGTTGTTGGTCTGGGAGGAGAACCTGGGCTGGCAGCAATACAGCCCGCACATGGAGAACCCGCGTTACCGCGAGCATCACCAGGCGGCGCTCGAGGAGATGGTGGAGCGCAGTTACCATCACCCCTGCGTGATCATGTGGGGTTTTCTCAACGAGGGTCCGTCCGAGGCGCACGAGACCTTTCACTTGGTCTTTGAGCCCTCGATGGCCTACCTGCGCGCGCGGGGTGGCAACCGGCTGATCACCTACGGGTCAAACCGCTTGGAGCGCGACGCGTATTTCGAGAAGGTCGATATCGTGTCGATCAACTGTTATCCGGGCTGGTATGGCTGCGAAGACCATCCGGCGCCGCTCAGCTTGATCGGCAAGTTCATCGACGAGTTTGTGGCGCTGCTCGACCGGCGCGGCCTCGGCGACCGGCCCTTCCTCATCAGCGAGATTGGCTGCGAGGGACTTTATGGGTGGCGGGACCAGCAGCGCGATTTCCACTCGGAGGAGTATCAGCGGGATTACCTCGAGACGGTGTGTCGGCACGTGATGGACCGTCCGCGCATCCTCGGCGTGTGCCTCTGGCACTTTAGCGATGCGCGCACGAAGTCGAAGGGCAGGGCGCTCGGCCGGCCGCGGGCGTTTAACAACAAGGGCACTTTCGACGAGTATCGCCGCCCCAAGCTCGCGCGCGACGCGGTGCGGGCGATTTTTCGCGAGGCGGGTTGAGCTGGGCCCGGCACCATGCGTGACCTGTGGGTCGAATCCTGCCGCCGTTTTCGGTGAGGAGTCGCAGATGGTGCCGGATGATGCCGGCGTCCGGGGCTTGAGATGATGGCCGCCCAGCCATCGGCTTTGGCGCCTTTGCCGATTCGTCGATCTTCGTGTTTGGGCGCGAGGGACGATGAGAGCGAATCAGGGATTCGCCCCGATCAGCGTGCCACCCAGGGTGGTGCCGGAGCGGCGGGCGGTCATCTCGACGAGGCGCTGGATCTCGAGCTCGGCGTTTCGTTTGGCGATACGCGCGGCCTCGATTTCCTTCGCGAGATCGAACGCGGCCTGGCTGGCGCGATCGCGCTCGCTCCGAAGGGAGGCGAGGCGGGCCTCAAGCTCGCGGGCCTCGGTGCCAAGGCGCTCGAACTGGACGAGGAAGCCGGCGGTGTCTTCGGCGATTTGTCTGGAGGTGGCCTCCCAGCGGGCGGTTTTTTCCTCCTCCTTGCGGCGTTCCTCGGCGAGACGCTCCGCGGCGCGGCGGTCGGCGTCCTCACGGGCCTGGCGCTCGGCCTCGGCTTTTTTGGCGGCCTCGGCCGCGGCGCGTTGCTCGGCCTCGGCGGCGGCAAAGGCGGCCTGCGCCGCGGCGTCCTTGGAGTGCATGACGTAGACTCCGCTGAACGCGATGAGGAGAAGGATCGGGACGATGACGTAGAGCTTGTTCACGGGAGCGGTCGGTGGAGGTGGACTCGGGTGGAGGATACCGGAGAAGGGGAAAGCAAGGCAGCCTCAGCGCGCGGGCGCCGGAGCGGGCGCGGGGGTGGCGTTGACGCGGGCGAAGACGGCCTCGAGGGCCTGCGCGTTGGCGCGAGCCTTGGCGACGAAGTCGGTCAGGAAGGCTTTCTCCGACTCGCCGGCCTGGCGCTCGGCCGCGAGCTTGGCGAGGGCGGCCTGTTCGGCCTCGATGTCCCGCTTGAGGCGCTCGATCTGCTTGGCGAGCCGGTCCTGATCGCGGAAGGCGCGGTCGCGGGCGTCGATCGCGGCCTGGCGTTCCTCACGCTGCGCGGCTTCGCGGGCCTCGCGTTCGGCGCGTTCGGCGCGGCGTTGTTCGGCGGCCTTGATGGCCTCGGCCATGGCGACCCGACGCGACTCGGCCTCGGCCTCGAGGCGAGAGCGGAGGGCGGTTTCGGCGGCGGCGGCCTTTTGGGCTTCGCGCTCCTTCATGCCACTCCGGTGCACGGTGTAGACGCCGATGAAGACGAGGAGCGCGACGAGCGGTCCGAAGATGTAGAGCTTGTTCATGGAAGGCGGAGAGGTGTGGGCGGCTTAGCCGCGGCGGGAGGCGAGAGCGTCGGTGATGGCGCGGGCGAGGGGATCCAGGGACGAGGCGGGGGCGTCGCCGGCTTCACGAGCCTGGGCCACCCAGCGCTCGGCCTCCTCGTAGCGCTGAAGTTCGTAGGCGAGGAAGGCGAGGTAGAGCTTGGCCTGGCCGGGGCGTTCGTGTCCGGCCTTGGCGAGGGCGGCCTGGCCGCGGGCGTAGGCCTCGGCGACCTGGCCGGTGCCGTAGAGGAACTGGGCGAGGCTGAACTCGAGGCCGCCGTCCTCGGGGAACTGTTTGACTGCGCGGGCCATGGCGTCGGCGGCGCGGGCGGTCTGCTCGGTCTGCTGGTAGGCGGAGGCGAGCAGTTCCCAGTTGCGTTTGCTGTTCTCGAGGGTGCCGGCGACGAGGCCTTTTTCCAGAAGCTCGGCGGCGCGGGTGAACTGGCCGAGGTTGAAGAGGATGGCTACGCGGGTGTAGTGGTCGCGTGGAGACGAGAGGTGGCCGCGGGCCTGCGCGCGGTCGAGGGTGTGAAGGGCTCTCAGGTTTTGGGCGCGGGCTTCGGCGGGGTTTTTCGCGTCGGCGGCGGCGGCGAGGTAGAGGGACTGGAGCTGGGACCAGGTGGTGGCGTTGGCGGGGTCGCGCTCGGCGAGGAGTTCGAGCTGCTCGGCGGCGCGGGCGTGGTCACCGAGTTGCAGCTGACAGGCGACGATGAGGAGGCGGAGCTGGTTGGAAGCCTGGGCGCTGAGGAGAAGGGCTTCCTCGGCGTGACCAAGGGCCTGGCGGAGGCGCTCCTTGTCGGCCTGTGCCTCAAGGGTGGCGAGGTTGTAGAGGAGGGAGGCGGCGAAGAGGCGGACCTCGGGGCTGGGCCGGGACGAGCGGGCAAACCAACGATCAAGCCAGGAAAGGGCGGTGAGGTAGCCCTGGCGCTGGGCTTCGACGCCCTTGGCCTCGGCCGCGACCTGGTAGTGAAGCTGGGCGAGGAGGTTGAGGCGCTCGAGGTGGGCGGGCGCGTCGAGGAAGTTGGAGTTGCCCTCGGCGAGGGCATGGGCGCGCTCGAGGGGAGTGATGGCCTCGGCGAGGCGGTTTTGGGTGAGGAGGATCTGAGCCTGGAGTTGGCTGAGGAGGTAGGCGTCGAAACTCGAGGGGGCGGCGGAGGAGAGAAGTTGCTCCACCAAGGCGAGCGCGGCCGGGTAGTTCTTGGCGTCGACCAAGGGTTGGAGACGGCCGAAGCCGGCGGCGGTGGGATCGGAGATTTCCTTGCGAGGGAGATCGCGTTCGCGCTGGGCGGGGAGGGCAGCGGGCAGGGCGAGCGCGAGGAGAAGGACGGCGAGGAGGCGGCGGGAGGCGTGCATGTCAGTCCGCGGAGAGGTTGAAGGTGAGAGGCTGGCGCACGCGGGTGTTTTGCGGCGCGCCGCCTTTGCGGCCGGGGCGGAACTTCCACTTGAGGACGGCGTCGATGGCGGCCTGTTCGAAGCCGGGGTGGGAGGAGCGGATGATGATTGGGTCGCGGACGTTGCCCTGGGTATCGACGATAAACTCGACCAAGACTTCGCCTCGCAGGCCGGAGCGGCGCATCTCGAAGGGGTAGACCGGGTTGATGCGCACGCGGGGTTCAGGGCGTTGGTCGAGGTCGGCGAGGTTGAAGATGTTGGTCAGGCCGCCGGAGACGGCGGGACGCGGAGGGCCGGTGGGGATGACGATGGAGCCGGTGGGGCGGTTGAGGCCGGGGGGCGGAGGGGCCTGGATCTGCTGGACGAAGGGAGAGTCGATGACGGCGGAGGGGATGTCGGCCTGCATGGGAGGCGCGAGGTCGGCGATCTCCGAGCTGGGGCTGTCGGAGGCGATCATGTCCTCGACGGGCTCGGGTTCATCGGGCTCGGGCGGCGGGGGCAGGTCGAGCGCGATGGTGGGCATCTCCTCCTCGTCGAGGGCGGCCGGGGCGGGCTCGGGAACGAGGTAGCCGCTGACGGCGACGCCGGCGTGGAGCAGGAACGAGACGAGGACGGCGATGAGGAGATTGCGGCTCATGCTAGGAGCTAGGGACTAGGGGCTAGTTAGCGGCCGGTGGCGCGGTAGGCGGTCTCGATGGTGACGGTCTGGATGCCGGCGAGGCGGACCTCGTCGAGCACGCGGATCACGGAGCCGTAGCGGGCGCGGTCGTCGCCGGAGACGAGCACGCGGGGGGTGGCGGTGGAGGCCTTGTAGTTGGCGAGGCGGAAGGGAATCTCGGAAACGGAGATGGGCTCCCGGTTCCAGAAGGCGGCGTCGCCGTCGGAGAGCTGGATGACTACCGAGCTGTCGTCCTGCTCGCGCGAGGCGGTGGCGCTGGCCTGGGGCAGATTGGCCGGAACAGACTGAATCTTGTTAAGCGAGAGGGTGAAGAGGACGAAGGTGGCGAGGAGGAAGAAGATGACGTCGATCAAGGGGATGATCTCGATGCGCGCTTTTTTGGCGGGGGCCTCGGCGAGTGGTGTGACGAAGAGGGACATGGGGAGGAGGGAATGACCAAGGACCAATGACCAATGGCGGATATAGGGGCTTTAGTCGGCGGGGCGGATGCGGGTCTCGATGAGGACGCGGGTGAGGCCGGCTTTGCGGACCTCGTCGACGACGTAACGCACCTGGGCGAAGAGGGCGTTTTCGTCGCCGTTGATGAGGACTTTGCCGTCGGGCTGGGTTTGTTTGTAGGCCTGCAGCCGGATGAGGAACTGATCGAGGGTGATCAGTTCCTTGTCCCAGCCGAGGGTGCCGTCTTCACGGATGGAGAGGGTGACGGAGCTGCCAGGATCGCGCGCTTCACTGGTGCGGGTGGCCGGCAGGGCCACGGGCAGGCCGCCGCTCTTGTTGAGGGAGAGGGTGAAGAGGACGAAGGTGGCGAGAAGGAAGAAGATGACATCGATCAGGGGGATGATCTCGATGCGGGCTTTCTTCATCCCGCCGGGGCCGGTGGCGGAGGAGCCATGCATGGTGGAGTGCGCGGGAGGCGGAGCTGGGAAAAGCGCGGGGCGAGGCGCCTCAGACGAGGGCGGCGGCGCGTTTCTTCATGGTGAGCTCGAGGGCGTTGGCGGCGTCGGTGATGTTGTGGCGGGCCTGCTCGACGCGCACGTTGAGGACGTTGAAGGGAAGGAGCGCGGTGATGGAGATGAGCAGGCCGGCGGCCACGGCGATGAGGGCCTCGCCCACGCCGCCGGTGATGGCGCCGGCGTTGGCGGAGATGTCGCCCTCGCCGAGGGCGCCGAAGGTGTTCATCATGCCGAGCACGGTGCCGAGCAGGCCGAGGAGCGGGGCGAGCGTGATGCAGGTGTCGAGAACCGCGATGCCGCGCTGGAAGCGGTTGAGCTCGTGGTTGGCCGCGCGAGTGAAGGCGTTGGTCAGCGAATGGTCGCGGTGGGTGAGGGCGTAGACGAGGATGCGCGCGACATAGTCGCGGCTGGGGTTGCCGAGATGGACGGCGCCCTCGACGTCACCGTTTTCCACCTTCTCGAGCATTTGCTCGACGAGGGCCGGCTGGCGCCGGGCGTTTTCGCTGAGGAGAAAGATCACTCGCTCGACCACCGCGGTCACGGCCACGAAGGAAGTGAGCAGGATGGGCCACATGATCCAGCCGCCGTGAACGAAGAGTTCCATCGGCGTGAGGCCCATGACGAAGGCGAGGGGGAGGGAGGTGTGCATGATTACGAGGGAGGAGGAAGCTTTGGAGAGCGGACGAGGTGGTGAGTGGAGAGTGGTGTCGCCAATGAGCGGAGCGCGCATCGGGCGACGGGCCGGGGACTGGATAGGTTTTTCCCCGAGTTGGGATAAAAAAATGGGCTGTTCACCCAGAGTTCACACGAAGGGCATTTTCCGCCCCCGCGGCGCATCCCGATGGCGTTTGTGGGACTCCGGCCGGGGTGGCCTGTCGCGCGCCGCGGCCGCGATGCGGCTCCTCGCGGCCCTCAACCGACCGCGCGGCGACAAGCACCGGGGCCGCGATTTGCGTGCACAGAGCCCGGAGAGGATTGAGGTCAAAAGTCGGAATCGGGAGCTAGTATCCGAAAAACAGATACAGACGGCCCGCCTTGTCCGAAAGGGACGGTTCCCGTCGGCGATTCTCCCGCCTCGCTAGTTTCGCATCTGAGCCTGCGGCGAAGCCTGTCCGATGCCGTCGCCAGAGCGGCGCGCGATCCATTCGGCGGCTCACCCTTGTCACCTGTTCGTTGCCTTCGTGACGTCGGCGTCGCGGTCGGGTTAATTCCGGAAGACCCCCGGCTATTTCCTTGTGGCGATTTCGGGTAAAAACCTTGTTCGCGCCGCCATGTGCGTCCACTTCGCCCGTCCTCTCGCGCCTGTCCGCCGCTCTTCCCGTCGCCCAGCGCCGGCCACGCTTTCCCGTTTCGGTCTTACCGCGCTTCTCGCGCTTTGCACCGCTCCCTTCGCCCTTGCTCAGACCGGCCCCGGCGCCTCCACCGGGGGCGGAGCTGGTCTGGGTGACACGGGCGCGGCGTCGACTTCCACCGGCTCGATTGGCCCGGTGAGCGTCCCGGGCGAGGAGGAGGTTTACGTGCTTGACGAGTTGGCTGTCACGTCCGGCCTCGTCCGCGGCTCGGCCGCCGACCTGGCGAACGTCCGCCTCAAGGCCGACGTCGCGATCAACTTTCTCAGCGCCGACGAATTGGCCAAGTTTAGCGCCGGCGACGCGGCCGAGGCTTTGATCCGCATCCCGGGCGTCTCGGTGGCCGGAGGCGAATTCGCGGTCATCCGCGGTCTGAGTGATCGCTATGCCAACACCCTGCTCAATGGTCTGAAGATCCCCAGCCCGGACCCGGAGAAGCAGGCCGTGCAGCTCGATCTTTTCCCGTCGAACCTGATCGACTCGATCGTGGTGTCGAAGACCTTCATGCCCGATCTTTGGGGCGACTCCTCGGGTGGCAGCGTTGATCTCGGTTCGAAGATCGTGCCCGAGAGCCGCGTGGGCCAGATTTCCGTCGGCATCTCCGCCAACGATTCTGTGCTGGGCAAGGACATCCCGGTGGACCCGGCCGCGGGTCGCGCCGACTGGTTTGGCCGGGGTGCTTCGGATCGCGCGCCTCGCCCTCCCGTCGGCTTTGGCTCGCGCGCTGCGGTGCCCGTCGTCCCCACCACCGATACAGGTGGTGTCGGCCAGAAGGTGTCCTTTAGCTATGGGGATCGCATCGACGTCAAAGACGATATTGCGGTCGGCTTCACCCTGGCCGGGGTGCAGGAGACCGACATCGACTTGAAGACCGGCGAGCGCAGCTCCCTCTTCTGGCGGGTCACGCCCGGCCCGATCAGCGAGCGGCGGCTCCGGGCGGTGCCCTCCAACAACGGCACGTCGGACTTTGTGCAGAGTGAGACCAGCGGTTCGCTTGCCGGCCTGGTGGGCGTGGGTGTCGAGTTCGGCAAAGACCATCGTCTCGGGCTGGTGGGGCTCTACTCGCAGAGTGGCATCAGCACCGCCGAGCGACGCAGCAACGTCGGGCCCACCTCGAGCCAGGAGCTCACGGACGCCGATGATGACGGGGTGCGCGACTACACCTGGTTTAGCGACACGCTCTCTTACCGTGAGCGCAACCTGAGCGCCCTCCAGCTCCAAGGCGACCACAGCTTCCGCGGCTTGAACGAGCTCGGCATGGTCTGGGCCCTCCAGAGCGCCTCCACCTACCAGGATGAGCCCGGGCTTTCCCAAGCGGGCTACGGTCAGGTGGTGAACAATCCCGGCGCCTCCGGCATCACCATCTCCGGTCCCGCCACCGTCGGCGACTATTTCCTGAGCAGCAACAACGGCGTGCTCCGCCCTCTCTCGCAGGCCTGGGGGCGCACCGACGAGGATCAGAAGTCCGGACGCGTCGATTTCACGCTTCCCTTCGAGTCCTTTGCTCAGCGCGAGTCGCAGCTCAAGTTTGGCGGCGCCTTCGAGCGCTCGGACCGGAGCTTCGACGGCCAGGTGGAGACCTACTCGCCGGGCTCCTTCTTTTTCGGGCCCGCGGCCCAGCCGCTCTATGATGGCCTCCTCACCGGCCCCGGGCCCAGCAACAGCACGACATCCATCGCCGAAGGCCAGCGCCGCCTGGAGGCCGGCTACTTGATGGTCAGCTACGCGCTGCCGCGCAACGTCACCCTCGCCGCCGGCGTCCGACTGGAATCCTTCCGCCTCGCCTCCACCGGCGCCGGCCAGTTCGGCAACCTGACCACGAACGATTTCTACAACAACTACCAGACGGTCCTCGGCACCACGCCCGACCGCCGCAGCACCTCGATCAACGAGGACGACCTGCTGCCCGCCGCCTCCCTCACTTGGAATCCTCGCGAGCGGCTTTTCGTCCGCGTAGGCGTCTCCGAGACCATCGCCCGCCCCTCCTTCCGCGAGATCGGTCCCTACTTCTCCCAGAGCCTCGAAACCGGCAACCTTGTGCTCGGCAATCCCGCGCTGAGCACCTCCTCGGTCCGCAATTTTGACGTTCGTCTTGAGCGATACTTCGGCGAGGACGGCCGCGACCTCGCCGCGGTCACCGTTTTCACCAAGCGCATCGACCAGCCGATCGAGAAGGTCGTGTTCCCGACCACCGAAGGCCCGGTCGAGACCTGGGTGAACAACCCCGGCGAGGCCGACATGCGCGGGTTCGAAATCGAGCTGCGCAAAAATCTCGGCTTCCTGGGCGAGCCCCTCCGTGCGCTCACCCTCTCGGGCAACTTCACCGCGATCGACGCCGAGGTGCCCCTCGAGCCCTCCACGGCCGCCGGAATTGACAACATCTACAACCTCCTCCCTCCGGACCAACGGCCAAACGCGCCGAGTTCGCGCCGCCTTTTCGACCAGCCCGAGTGGATCTTCAACACCGACCTGACCTGGGAGATCCGCAGCTGGCGCACCGAAGTCGTCCTTTCCTACTTCCGCATCAGTGAAGTGCTGGCCGTCACCGGCTCCGCCACCAGCACCGCCTTCTTCTACTACGACTCCTTCGAGCGCGAATACGACCGCCTCGACCTCGGCGTCACCCACCGCTTTGGCGACGGCTGGGCCGTGCGCTTCCAAGCCAAGAATCTCACCGACCCGGTGCGCGGGCTCGTCTACGATCCCGGCTCCCCCGCCGCCGGCGCCAACCGTGTGAGCTATCGCGCCGGCCGCGACTTCTCGGTCTCAGTGTCCAAGAAATTCTGAGCCGGACGCCGATCGGCGCCGTCTCTCGCTCCCCGAGCCCCGGTTCACGCCGGGGCTTTTTTCTGCCTGAGCCGGCCCGTTGGCGCGTCCCGAAGCGCCTGCCCGGGAAAACGTAACCGAAACGGAGCAAGCCAGCCACGAGAACGTCACCGGGGATCTTCAGGATGACAGGGTGGGGCGGTCCGCTCCGCGTATTCACCGAAACATTACCACCACCTCCATGAAGCAACACCTCCTGAAAATCGCGGCGCTCGTCGCATTGCTGGGCTTCGGCCAGCTCTCGGCCGCCCTGGTCCAAGTCACCGGCGACATCACCTCCGACATGACCTGGACCGCCGACAACGAATACATCTTGGACACGATCATCCAGGTGCGTAACGGCGCCACCCTGACCATCGAGCCCGGCACCATCATCCGCGGCCAGCCCAAGGGCGTGGGCTTCAATCCCGGCACCCTCGCGGTCACCCGCAACGGCAAGATCCACGCCGTCGGCACGCCCGCCGCCCCGATCATCTTCACCACCGCCGCCCTCAACGACGGCCAGGGCCGCCCCGTCGGCGGTCTCGACAACCCCGCCAACGCCACCCGCGCCCTCTTCTCCGGCGGCACGGCCAACGGCCCGCTCGTCACCGGCGTGACGCTCACCAACGGCAGCTTCCTCGACGCCAACCCGAAGACCTCCCCCCTGCCCCCCGTCTACCAGGGCAACAGCGGCCAGCAGAAGATGTTCTCGCTCGCCGGCGGCGTGATCATCCTCGGCAAGGCGCCCATCAACGTCGCGGGCCGAGCCCCCGCCGGCGCCCCCATCGAGGGCCGCGCCTACATCGAGGGCCTGCCCGAGACGCCCGACACCATCTACGGCGGCGACTTCCCCCTCGATAGCTCCGGCTCCATCGCCTACTTCTCCATCCGGCACGGCGGCGCCATCATCGGCACCGACAACGAGATCAACGGCCTCACCCTCGGCGGCGTCGGCGCGGGCACCCGCGTCGAGTTCATCGACATCTACTGCAACTCCGACGACGGCGTCGAAATCTTCGGCGGCACCGTCAACGTCAACAACCTCAACATCACCTACGCCGACGACGACGGCTTCGACGTCGACCAAGGCTGGACCGGCCGTGCCCAGTTTGTCTTTTGCCTCCAAGGCTTCGGCTACGGCGACCGTGGTGGCGAGTTTGACGGCGACGACCAGGCCGCCGGCGCGGTCACGGCCAATTTCAAGCCGCTCCAATACAGCGCCATCTCCAACATGACCGTCGTCAACCGTGGCGCCGGCATCGGCATCCAGGCCCGCTCGGCCTTCGGCGGGGAGATCTACAACAGCATCGTCACCGGCGCCGCCACCGGCATCACCGTGAGCGCGCACACCGGCAGCGAGTCCGCCAGCAACAGCTCCCAGGCCCGCGCCCTGCGCGGCGAACTCGTGTTCAAGAGCAACACCGTGTTCGGCAACGGCGTCGCCGGCGGCAGCTTCACGAACTTCAACCTGTTCAACGATCTCCCCGCGGGCAACACGGGCAACGTGCAGCTCTCGCCCGGCTTCCGCGCCTTCGATCACACCGTCGCCAACGGCATCAACCCGGTTCCCCTGCTGAACGGTGGCGACACCGCCGCGGTGGGCAACGTGGCTCCGCTCGGCTACGGCTTCCAGCCGGTCGGCTACCGTGGCGCCTTCAACCCCCAGCCCTCCGCCCTCCTGTGGACCACCGGCTGGACCGCCCTCAACATCCGCGGCGTCCTCGTCGACACCGGCAACGACGGCCTCTGAGCCGCCGGCTTCCAGCGCCCCGAGTATCCATAATCTGGCGACACCACGCCGCCCGGCGCCCCGCGCGCGCCCCGGTCCCGTCTCGCCACCCATCCACTCAAAAAATCATGCAAAAGCACATCGCGCTACTCGCGGCGGGTGCGCTCGCTCTCACGGCCGCCACCGGCGGTCATGCCAGCGTGCAACTCGTCGCGGGCTGGGACTTCGGGCAGTTCGTCCTGCCCGGTTCCTCGGCCACCGATCCCTCCACCCTCGCTCCCGCCTCCTCGATCCCCGCCAACCACTCCGAGTCCGCCGGCTTCTCCGCCGTCTCGCAGCGGCGTGGCGGCCAGCCGGCCTCCGCCGGCGTGGGCACGATCTCCTGGCCCGGCTTCGCCAACACCGCCTTCAACGGCGAGATCCAGGCCGCCGCCCCCGGCGCCGTCGCGGCCAACGCCACCATGCCCGGCACGGACCTGATCGGCGTCGCCACCTTCGGCCGCCGCCTTGGCAACCTCGACTCCGACCCCCAGGGCCTCGCGCTTCTCGCCGCCGCCTCGGGCACCAAGGATCTCGAGATCCGGGTCAATCTGACCGACTTCGCCGACTTCAATCCGGCGGCCAACGGCAACCTTCCCAACCTTTCCGTGGCCGCCGCCTCCGACACCGGAGCGACCATCCAGTGGATCGTGGGCGGCGCCGTCGTCGGCACCAGCGAGGTGCCCGCCACCTCCCTCGCCGGCTTCTCCGCCTACGAGGTCGACCTGCCCGCCGCGATCTACGGCCAGGCCGAGGCTCTCATCGTCGCCCGTGTCTCCGGTCGCGTGGCGATCGACAACCTCCAGATCAACGGAGTGCCGACCACCAACCCGGTCTTCACCCTGCAGCCCCAGTCGCAGATCGTTGACCTCGGCGGCAACGTCCAGTTCACCGTCGAGACCGATTTCGGCGACCCGATCTCCTACCGCTGGCAGTTCGAGGGCGCGGATCTTGTGGATGGCGGCAACATCTCCGGCGCCACCACTCCCACCCTCACCGTCACCGGCGTCACCGCCGGCAACGTCGGCGCCTACCGCGTCATCGTGACCTTCGCGGCCTTCGAGCTCACCTCGAACGTCGCCCGTCTCGATCTTCCCGCGGCGCCCGTCTTCGACGTGCAGCCCGCGGCCAGCCCCTCGGCCCTGCGCTTCGTCGGCGACAGCGTGACGATCTCCGCGACCGTCAGCGGCCTGCCCGCGCCCGACCTCCAGTGGCGCCGCAACGGCGAGGCCTTGGTCAACGGCGGTCGTGTCAGCGGTGCGAACACCGCTTCGCTTACGATCAACAACCTCGGTTTCGCCGACGCAGGTTCCTACACCCTCGTCGCCGTCAACCAAGTCGGCGACCTTGAGTCGGCCCCGGTCGAGCTCGTGGTGCAGCAGCCCCTGCTCGTCACCACCGCCCCCGCCTCGCAGGTCCTCGCTCCGGGCGCCACGGCCAGCTTCTCCGTCTCCGCCCTTGGCGAAGGCACGCTGTCCTTCCAGTGGCTGAGGGGCACTCAGGAGATCGAGGGCGCCACCGACGCGACGCTCACCCTCGAGAACATCGGCCCGACCGACGCCGGCCTCTACGCCGTGCGAGTCACCGACGACAATGGCTCGGTGGTGAGCCCCGCGGCCCGCCTCGTTGTCGGCTTCTTCGCCGAAGCGCGCCCGAGCATCACCCAGCGCTTTGTCCCTGGCGTGGGCATCGTGCTCACCGCCACCGTTACACCGCCCGCCGGCGGCAGCTACCAGTGGCTCCGGGCCGGGCGGCCCATCGCGGGGGCGACCGATCAAGTCCTCGTCATCGACGGTGCCACGCTCGCGGACAGCGGCCTCTATGCGGTGCGCCTGCTCAACTCCAACGGTCGAACGGTCTCCACCCGTCCCGTCGCCCGGCTGCTCATCACGCCGGCCGCGATCTACGACGCCATCGTTCGCGCCGAGGGCGGATCCGAGCCGATCGGCCGCCTCCGGGTCACGATCGCCAACAACGGCCAGGCGACCGGGCAGCTCCGCTACGAGGACGGCCGCGTCTACGCCTTCCGCGGCCGGTTCGGTTTCGAGAGCAACGGCTACGAGGCCGTGCTGAACGGCGAGATTCGCCGCGGAGCCGTCGCGAGCCCCCTCGTCTATCGCATCGAGCTTGATGCGCAGGCCCGGCAGCTCGTGTTTGTGCTCGGCTCCGGCGAAGCCACGCTTGGCACCGCCTCCGGAGAGCTGCGTTTGGCCAGCACCGTCCAGCCCGCTTGGAGCGGCGCCTATACCCTGGCTCTGGTTCCGCTGCCCACCGACTTGGTCGACCAGCCCACCCAGACCGCCACGCTCAATGCCACGATCGCCCGCCGCGGCGGTGCGATGCGCATCGCCGGTCGCCTGGCCGACAATACCCCGGTGACCGCCTCCGTGCCCTCGTCGGTGGATGGCGTCTATTCGCACTGGGTTCGCCTCTACTCGAATCGTGGTTACCTCGGTGGCGAACTCCGGCTCGGAGAAGGCTTCTCGGCCGATCTCGAATCCAGCGGCCCCTGGGTCTGGGTTCGCCCGGCCAATGCCCGGTCCAAGGTGTTTCCGGGAGGCGTGGATCTGCTCCTCGCGCCGACGCTTAGCCCGGTCTCGGCGCCGTAAGCCCCATCGCATCCCGCAGCGGTTTGTTCTCACCGCCGCCGTCACGCTCGTGACGGCGGCGTTTTCGTTCTCATGCGCAGCGGTTGCGGGCCCGTCGCAAGCCCGGGGGCGCGGAGGTTTCGGTTCGCGATCCTACTCTGCCGCTCCGTCGTCGATCCTCAGTGAGTCGGGCGTCGCCCGATGATCAGGCGCGGGCTTTCAGCTCGGCGAGCTCGGTGGCGAGGGTGTCGACCCTGCGGAAGAGCTCGGGCAGGCGCGGGCGCAGCACGTTGATGCGCTGCTCGAGCTGGAAGGGTAGGCCGGGCGTGCCCTTGAGGAAGACGCCGGGCTCCACGTCGGTGCGCACGCCCGTCTGCCCGTCGGCCTTGGAGCCCTTGCCCATGCGGAGGTGGCCGGCCACGCCGGCCTGGCCGCCGAGGATCACGTAGTCCTCCAGCGTAGTGCTCCCGCTGATACCGACCTGCGCGCAGATGATGCAGTGGCGGCCGATCACGACGTTGTGCGCGATCTGGACGAGGTTGTCGATTTTGGTGCCTTGGCCGACCACGGTGCGGCTGAAGCGGGCGCGGTCGAAGGTGGTGTTGGCCCCCACTTCCACGTCGTCCTGGATCTCGACGAGACCGACTTGCGGCACCTTGACGTGGCGTCCGGCCTCGAACTCGTAGCCAAAGCCGTCCGCGCCCACGACCACGCCGGCGTGCAGGCGCACGCGGTCGCCGAGGATGCAGGTGGTGGCGACGTGGGCGCCGGGCATCAGCCAGCAATCGGCGCCGATGCGGGCGGCGCGGCCGACGAATACCTGGGCCTGGAGCACGCTGCCCGGCCCGACGCTCGCCTCGGCCTCGATGACGCAGAGGGGGCCGATGGTGGCGCCGGGGTCGATGCGCGCGGAGGGATCGACGACGGCGCTCGGGTGGATGCCGGCGGCGGGGCGTGGCCAGAGCGCGGCCTCGAGGCGGGCGCAGAGGGTGGCGAGGGCGGCGGAGGGGTTGTCGACGAGGAGCCAGAGCTGGTCCGCCGGGGGCTCGCCGGCAAAATCGGCCGGGAGCAGGACGAGGGAGGCGCGGGTGGAGGCGACCTCGGGTTTGTATTTGGGGTTGCCGAGGAAGCTGAGGTCGCCGGGCTGGGCGTCTTTGAGCGCGGCGATGCCGCGGATGGTCGCGGTGGTGGCGCCACGGGTGGCGCGGGGGGCGAGAAGCGAGACGAGTTCGGCGGCGCTGAAGGCGAAGGTCATGGGCGGAGGGCCAATGACGGGGCCCTGCGCGGCAAAGTCGAACGGGGATTTTTCTGGGGTCGGCGGGAAAGGAAGGAGGGTCGGGGGGTGGGGCGGGGGGGTGGCGCCCCGGCCCGCCTCGGCCAACGCCGGGCCCGCCCCTTTACCACACCACCCGAAGGGCTAGGGCGGAGCCGGCCGAGGGCGGCGTTGGGCGCGAGGGGCAGGGCGCTCCGCGCCCAGCACCCTCGCCCCCGCCTTGCCCTCAACCGGCTGCGCTCCCAGCGACACACCGCTTTATTGTGAAGACAGCTCCTAGGGTGTGTCTGGGGGCATGAGGCCGGCCGGGCGCGGGAGACGAACCGCTCGCCCACGAAAAAAGCCGCCCCGGCAAAGGGGCGGCCAAGCAGCAAGACGGAGCGCGAAAAGACTACTGTTTAGTAAAGCC
>JAUVVA010000113.1 GCA_030604905.1 Verrucomicrobiota bacterium
CGGCCTTGGCCTTCGGCGGGAGTGTGGCCTTGGCGAGCGGTTTGACGTGCGCGGTCTTGTGTTTGACGACGCCGGTCTTGAGCCAGCTCTGCAGGCCGCCGAGGAAGAGCTCGTCGGCGAAGGTTTCGCTCCAGAGCGTGGAGTATTTCACGCCGGCCTTGGTGAGGGAGCCGTTGAGGTTGAGCATGCCGACGAGGCCGGGCCAGGTGCCGGACCAGTTGGCGACGTTGAGGATCGGACCACGGTGCGAGATGAGGCCGTGGAGCAGGTGGTGCGAGTATTGCCAGACGCACTCGGCGACGATGAGCGGCGCGGTGGGGTCGATGTTGGCGAAGACCTCCATGCCCTCCTTCTGGGAGCCGATGAAGCCGTGCTTCACGTCCTTCTTGTAGGGGTGGGCGCGGACGAGCTTGTAGCCGAAGGAGGCGACGACCTCGGCGAGCTGCTTTTCCATCGCGGCCTGGGCGGGCCAGCACTTTTCGTTGGCGGACTGGCGAAGGTCGCCGTTGGCGACGAGATACACGGACTTTTTCGGGAGCTTCTTGACGGGCATGGCGGTTGGGTGGCGCGGGCGGTGGCGCCGGGTTTCGGGTGGGACGGGGTTTTGTCGATAATCGACCCGTCTACTCTAGCAGAATGGACAAGCCTGAGAATGGAGGATAGCGACTCAGACATGGACAATCTCGACCGCAAGCGCGGCACCGAAGCGGAGGGCGCCCTGTTGGCCACCCAAGTGGCGGAAAGCCGCACTTTCTTCCTTCAGCTCGCGGGGCCCTGGCGCGAGCGGGTCGCGGTGGCGTTGGGCGGTTGGGAGCTCTGCCGGCCGGACTACGTGATGGCGCGCGAGCGCTACCCCTACGTCGTGCTCGAACTGGTGGTGGGCGGAGCGGGCCGGGCCCGGCTGGATGAAAGCGAGCACCGGCTCGAGGCGGGCGTGTGCTTTGCGAGCGCGCCGCGCACGCGGGTGCGGATCGAGACCGACCCGGCGGCGCCCTTGGAGAAATTTTTCTTCGCGCTGGCCGGTGCCGGGGCGGCAAGAGCGCTTACCCGTGCGGGCTTGCTCCACGGGCGGGCGCGGCGGGTGGCGGCGCTGGGAGAGCTGCGCGAGTTGGCGGAGGACATCACGCGCGAGGGGCGGCGGCACGGCGCGGCGGCGCCGGCGATCTGTGCGCGGCTCGCGGAGGTGTTGCTTCTCAAGATCGGCGAAGAGCCGGCGCGCGCCGCCAGTCTGGCGGTGGGCGCGACCGGCGAAGGCGCGCGGGAAAACTTCGAGCGCTGCCGGGCCCTGGTGGACAAACACGCGGCGCAGTGGAGCGGCCTCGGCGACATCGCGGCGGCGGCGCGGCTGGATGGCTCGAGCGTCTGCCGCCTCTTCCGGCGCTTCCTCGGTGTGAGCCCGCACCAGTATCTGCGTCGGCGCAAGATGGCGCTCGCCGCGGCCTTCCTGCTGGAACGCGGCGGGCGGGTGCAGGACGCCGCGGCGCGGGTGGGGATGGAGGATCCCTTCCACTTCTCGCGCGCCTTCAAAGCCGTCCACGGCGTGCCGCCGAGTGCGCTGCTGCAGGCGCGCAGGTGACCATCTCCTCGAAGAAAAATGGTCGGGGTGGAGAGATTCGAACTCTCGGCCTCTACGTCCCGAACGTAGCGCTCTACCAGGCTAAGCTACACCCCGTCGTTTTCGCCAGCCCATGCAGGAGGCGGACGGGCACAATCCAAATCGCGCCGAAGGAACTCAAGGGTTATTTTCGGCCGAAATCGAAACTCTCCTCCGCGCGGGCCAGCACCCCGCCCGGAAAACTCTGCTCAAACTCCCGTTGAAACCGTGTTGACAGGCGCCACGCCGTGCCGCACCTCAGTCAACTCTTAAACGAGTCACACGCCATGCAACCCACCTTCCGCCCGCACCGCAAGAAACGCGCCCGCAAGATCGGCTTCCGCGCCCGCAACGCCACCAAGAGCGGCCGCAAGGTCCTCGCCGCCCGCCGCGCCAAAGGCCGCAAGCGCCTCACCGTCGTCTAAGACCGCTCCGCCGCCGGGCCCGCTCCGGCACGGTTTGTGACGCCGATGCGCTTCCGCGCCGACCAACACCTGCGTCGGGCGTCCGATTTTCAACACGTCCGCACCCAAGGGCGCCGCTATGATTGCGGCGCCTTTGTGCTTTTCTACGCCCCGCGCGCCGAACGCCCCACGGGCGTCCCGCCCGCGGATCGCGGTGGCACGGGCGTCCCGCCCGTAATGTCCGGCGGGCCGATTTCCCCCGCCGCTCCTCCGCCCGCCCGCGCCGGCTTCGTCGCCTCGCGCTCCGCCGTGGGCAACGCCGTCGCCCGCGCCCGCGCCAAACGCCGCCTCCGTGAGCGCTTTCGCGCCCACCAGCTCAGCTTCCCGCCCGGCATCGACCTTATCTTCGTCGCCCGGCGCGCCCTCAATGGGCTTGAACCCGCCGCGCTCGAACAGAGATTTCTCGAGCTCTGTCGAAAACTCTTCGCACCGCGTGCCTGCTGAATCGTCGTCCCTCGCCTCGCCTCCCGCGCCTCCGGCCCCCGCTCCGGGCCCGCTGGCCCGCGTCTTGATGCTCGGCGTGCGCGGCTACCAGATCGCGCTCTCCCCCGCCCTGCACACCCTCGCCGGGCCCTACTGCGGCTGCCGCTTCAGCCCGAGCTGCTCGCACTACGCCCTCGAGGCCCTCGCCACCCACGGCGCCCTGCGCGGCTCCACCCTCGCCGCCCGCCGCCTGCTCAAGTGCCACCCCTGGGGCCCCTCCGGGCTCGACCCCGTGCCGCCCCGCCGCGCCCCCGCACTCTGAGCCCCCGCGCCGCCCACCGCCCCTCCCGACCACTTTCGATCAATGGACAAAAAGAACCTCACGCTCGGCATCCTCTTCATGGTTGCCGCCTTCGCGACCCTCATGATCGGCGCGCGCCAGCAGCAGGCGCTGCCCCCGCCGCCGGCCCCCACACCGGCGGTGCCCGCCATCGAGGGCGGCGATCCCGCCGGGCCCACCATCTCCCCCGCCCCCGCGGCCCATAACGCCGCCTTCGCCGCGCTCAGCGAGGTGCGCACCGACGCCAACATCACCGAGTTGGCCAACGACTTCATCCGCGTCCGCTTCACCGACTTCGGCGGCGCGATCCAAGACGTCGCCTTCCTCCAATACCCCGCCCTGCGCGGCAGCCCCGAGCCCTTCGTCTTCAACATCCGCCACGCCGCCCCCATCCTCGCCATCGGCGAGCTTCGCGGCCTCGGCGCCGACACCCGCTTCGAGCTCGTCTCCGCCACCGAGCGCGAGGTCGTCTACCGCGCGATCTTCGAGGACCGCCTCGAGATCACCCGCCGCTACGTGCTGGCCGACCCCTCCGAGCCCGGCCACGAGCCCTACCGCATCCGCCACGAGACCACGATCCGCAACCGCACCCAGCAGACCGTCGCCATGCCCCGCCTCGTCCTCGAGCTCGGCACCACGGCCCTGGTGAGCCCGCAGGACTCCGGCCTCTACCTCAATGTCGCCGTCTTCAACGGCAACCGCGCCGAGATCACCGACCGCGGCGACCTCGAGCCCGGCTTCTTCTCCCGCTTCGGCATGGGCGACCCCACGCCCAAGTCCGTCATCGAGCGCCCGGGCCCCGTGGTCTGGGCCGCGGTGAAAAACCAGTTCTTCGCCAGCATCTACACCCCCGACCAAGCCGGTGCTTCCGTCGCCGTCCGCCGCGTCGAGCTGCCCCCGCTGCCCGGCGGCGGCTTCCGCACCGACACCGGCATGACCGCCGCCGCCCGCTTCGAGTTGCCCGGCATCGCGCCCGAGACCGCCATCGTGCACTCCGGCCGCCTCTACGTCGGCCCCAAGGAATACACCCGCCTCGCCCGCACCGACGAGTTCCGCCACCGCGAGGACAAGGTGATGCAGTTCGACCGCTACTTCTTCAACCGCATCTTCCTCTCCGGCATCATCGCCCCGCTCCTCAACAAGATGATGGTCGGCATCCACGGCTTCGTCGGCAACTGGGGCGTCGCCATCGTGCTCATGACGCTCGTGCTCAAGATCGTCAGCCTGCCCTTCACCCTCGCCGCCTCCAAGTCCGCCAAGCGCATGGCCAAGCTCTCCGAGCCGATGAAGGCCATCCGCGAGAAATACAAGGACAACCCCAAGAAGCTCAACGAGGCCACCATCGCCCTCTTCAAGGAGCACCGCGTCAACCCGGCCGGCGGCTGTATCCCCATTCTCATTACGATGCCGCTCTTCGTCGGCTTCTTCGCCATGCTGATGGGCACCGCCGAGCTGCGCTTCCAATCCTTCCTCTGGGTCGCCGACCTCTCCACGCCCGACACAGTCTGGCGCGTCCCCGGCCTCGGCTTCCCGATCAACATCATGCCCATCCTCATGGGCATCACCATGGTCGTGCAGATGCGCCTCACCCCGCAGCCCACCACCATGGAGGGCCCGCAGGCCATGATCATGAAGATCATGCCCTGGATGTTCACGCTGATCTGCTACAACTTCGCCGCCGCCCTCGCGCTCTACTCCACGATCAACGGCCTCTTCACCATCGTGCAGCAGATCTTGGTAAACAAATACTCCAAGGACGAGCCCATCGGCGTCTCCCCCGCCAGCCTCGCCCAGCGCACCGGCAAGTCCCTCAAGAACGTCACGCCGAAGAAGTAAAACCCCAAGCCGTCAAAGGTCCGAAGGTCAAAAGTCCCAGGTCGGGTGCGGTGGCGCGAAGCGCCACGGTGTTGACCTTCGACCCTTGAGACCTTCGCCCTTCGACTTTCTTCCCCCATGGCCGGCCACAACAAATGGTCCAAGGTGAAGCGGCAAAAGGCCGTCACCGACGCCCGCAAGGGCAAGGTCTTCTCGCGCCTCTCGCGCGACATCACGCTCGCCGCCAAGGCCGGCGGCGGCGACCCCGAGGGCAACGCCCGCCTGCGCACCCTCCTCCTCAAGGCCCGCGAGGCCAACATGCCCGCCGACAACATCGACCGCGCCGTCAAGAAAGGCACGGGCGAGCTGCCGGGCGTCACCTACGAGGAGCTCACCTACGAGGGCTACGGCCCCGGCGGCGTCGCCTTCGTCGTGCAGGTGACGACCGACAACAAGAACCGCGCCGCCTCCGAGGTCCGCTCCGTCTTCACCAAACACGGCGGCAACCTCGCCGGCAGCGGCGCCGTGATGTTCCAGTTCTTGCACTGCGGCCACTTCCTCGTCGCCCGCGAGACGATCGCCGAGGACGCCCTGATGGAGCTCGCGCTCGAGGCCGGCGCCGACGACGTGATCAGCAGCGAGGACGGCTACGAGCTGCGCTGCGAGATCCACGCCTTCGATCGCGTCTCGCACGCGCTGGAGAAGGCCGGAGTCAAAACCGAGTCCGCCGAGATCGCCTACCTCGCCACGACCCCCGTGCCCGTCTCGCCCGAGCAGGCCGAGCAGATCGCCGCCCTGCACGACGCCCTCGACTCGCTCGACGACGTGCAGCACGTCTTCAGCAACGAGCAAAGCGCCTGAGTTTCGTTCCACGGCGGGGGCGTCCCGCCCATGGGCTTGGCCGTGGCAGCCCGCGCCCCGCCCCCGCGCGCTTGCCGCCGCGCCGCGCGGCCCCTTGGCTGCTCGACAGCCGCCCACCACCGCCGATGCCGCTACTCGCTCCTCTCGCCGCCCTCGGCCGCTGGTTCGCCCGCGGGCTCGTGCGCTTCTACTACCCGCGCATCGTGATCGAGCACCCCGAGCGCCTGCCCGCCACCGGCCCGCTCCTCCTCATCGCCAACCACCCCAACTCGCTCATCGACCCCGTGCTGCTCGGCGTCGCCGCGCGCCGCCCCGTCCGCCTCCTCGCCAAGGCCCCCCTCTTCTCCATCCCCGTATTCGGCCACGCCCTACGCGCCGCCGGCATGATCCCCGCCTACCGCGGCGCCGACGACCCCAAGGCCGTCAAACGCAACCTCGACTCGCTCGCCGCCGCCGCCCGCGCCCTCGCACAGGCCGACGGCACCGCCGTCGTCGGCATCTTCCCCGAGGGCAAGACCCACGACGCCCTCCGGCTCGCGACCGTCAAATCCGGCGCCGCCCGCCTCGCCCTCCAGGCCCTCGCGGCCGGCGCCCAGGGCCTGCGCGTCGTGCCCGTCGCGCTCAACTACGAGCGAAAGGAGAAATTCCGCTCCGCAGTCTGGATCCGCCTCGGCGAGCCCGTGGATGTCGCCGCCTGGCTCGCCGCGCACGAGGGCGACGAGCACGCCGCGATGCGCGCGCTCACGCCCGAGCTCGACCGCCGCCTCCGCCGCGAGCTGATCGACCTCGACGACCCCGCCTGGGAAAACCTGCTCGACGACGTCGAGTGGCTGTTGCCGCGGGGCGCGGGCTCAGAAAGTGGCACGGGCGTCCCGCCCGTGGGATCGAGCCCGTCGCAGGGGCGTCCCGCCCCTGCCCCCGACGCCACTCAAACCATGGGCGGGACGCCCATGCCACCCCGGGCCCCGGGCCTCGAGGCCCTCGCGCTGCGCAAGCAGGTCGCCGACGCGCTCAACCATTTCCACCGCACCGAGCCCGAGCGCGCCCGCGCCGCCGCCGCGCGCGTCTCGGCTCACGCCGCCGCGCTCCACACCGTCGGCCTCGATGCCGGCGCGCGCCTGCTCCACGAGCGCGGGCCGCGCCTCTTCCTTCGCCTCCTGCGCGACGCCGTCGGCGTCTGGGCCGGCTCGGCCTTCGCCCTATACGGCCTCGCCCTGCACCTCGTCCCCTTCGGCGTGTCGCGCCTCGTCGCCGCGCTGCTCGGCCGCGGCGACCGCGCCACGCTCGCGCTCTGGCGGCTCGTGTTTGGCGCCGCGCTCCTCCTCGCGTGGTATGCGCTCCTCGCCCTCGCCGCCGCGGCCTACTTCCAGCCTTGGGTGGTCATCCTGCTCTGCGCGCTCGCGCCGGCCTCGGGCCTCTTTGGCATCCACTGGCTGCGCGCCCAGCGCCTCCGCGCCCGCGCCTGGTGGGCCGAGCTGCGCCTGCTCCTCGACCGCAAGCGCGCCGCCACCCTCCGCCGCGAACACGAGGCCATCAGCGCCCTCCTCGCCTCCTTCGCCTCCGAGTGGAACGCACGGGAGGCGCCGCCCCCGGGTGCGCCGAGCCCCGGCTCGGCCTCGACCGCCCCCGACCTCGCCTCGGCCCCGCACCCCACGCCCCTCTCCCGCCTGGTCAAACCTCCCGCCTGGGTCACCGGCCTGCTTGGCGCCACCTGCGCCGCCCTGCTCTTGGGCGCGGCGTATTGGATCTACCACGACCACCCGCTGGAGTGGCGGCGCACAGATTCGCCCGCGCTCCACGCCCTCGCGCCGGAGCGGCTCGCGGCCGAGCTCGACCGCGACGAGCTCGCGCTCGCCGGCGTGATCGACGGCGTCTTCGACCTGCACCTGCGCTTCCGCGCCTTCGAGGCGCAGCTGCTCGCCGGCGAGCGCAGCTACTACAACCCGGCCGATGACGACGAGATCCGCCGCATGGTGCTCACCTTTCTCGCGCTGCGCGACGCCACCCTGCGCACGGCCTGGGCCTACGAGCGGCATGGTCAACTCGATCCCGGACCGGCGCGCGAACGCGCGGCGCGGCTGCACGCGGTCTCGCTCATCCTTTCCTACGATATGGCGACGCGCTTCGTCTCCGCCTTCGCCGACGCGCCCCTCGCCCGCCGCAAGCTCAACGAGGCCGAGCCGCGCTGGGACCTGCCGCCCGGCACCTACGACACGCTCTACGCCGTGCTCGGGCACCGCGACTACCGCCGCCTGCTGGCGCGCGCGCTCGATTCCGGCGCCTGGGCGAGCGCGGAGCCGGAGCCGGCGAACTTCCGCCCGGCGGTGGACGCCGCGCTGGCCCGCCTCGCCGAGACGCCGGGCGGCTGGCTGCGCCACAAGGTGGTCTCGCGGGCGGACCGGGTGCGGGACCTCGCGGGCGCCGGCTTTTACCGCGGCGGCTCCTTCGTCTCCTCGCTGGTGGGCGACGCCCGCCTGCGCGCGCCGCGCCAGGGCCGCGCCTTGATCAGCCCGGCGCAGCTCGCGGAGCTGCGCGGCAAGCTGCAGCCGGGCGACATCCTGATCGAGCGGCGAAACTGGTATCTCTCCAACGCATTCCTCCCGGGCTACTGGCCGCACGCGGCGCTCTATGTCGGCACGGCGGAGGACCTGCGCGCGCTGGGGCTGGACCAGGACCCGCGGGTGGCGCGCCGGCTGGCCGCTTTTGCCGCGCCGGACCGGCTGGGCCACGCGCACGCGGTGATCGAGGCGATGAGCGAGGGCGTGGTGTTCACCTCGCTCGAATACTCGGCCGGGCACGCCGACGGCGTGGTGGTGCTGCGTCCGCGGGTGAGCGAGACGGCGCGGCGCGAGATCATCGCCCGGGCCTTTGACGACGCGGGCAAGCCCTACGACTTCGACTTCGATTTCTTCAGCGCGGACAAGCTCGTGTGCACGGAGCTGGTCTACCGGGCGCTGGCCGGGCACGTGGATCTGCCGCTGGTGGAGATATTGGGGCGACGCACCTTGCCGGCCTTGGAAATCGTGCGGCACGCGCTCACGCCGGAGGGCCGCGAGCGGCTGGAGTTTGTCGCGCTGCTCGACGGCGACGAGCGAGCGGGCCGCGCGGTGTGGGCCGATGAAGCCGTGCTCGCCGCGTCGCTCACCCGCCCCGCCCTCACCTGGCTCCAGCCGCGCCGTCGCGAGTAGAGCTGGACCAGGCCGAGCATCACCACACCACGGCCGGACTCATCGTTTTGCCGCGAGATCCCGCCGCCACTCGCGGGGAGCCACACCATAGACGCGTTTGAAGGCGTGCGAGAAATGCGAGGCCGAGTGGTAGCCGAGTTCGGCTGCGATCTCCTTGATCGTCAGGAGCCCTCCCGTGAGCAGGGCTTCGGCGCGCGCCCGCCGCATCTGGTCGGCGTAGGTCTTCGGGGACATGCCAAGACTTGCCTGAAAGCGCCGGTGCAGGGTCGGGTAGCTCACGCCCAGCGCCCGCGCGGTCTCCGCGACCCCGCACCCGGCCTCGATCCGCCCGCAAGCCTCGCCCACAAGTCGGGAATGATCCGACACTTCGTCGGGCGCCGTCCGCGCGCCGACCGTTCGAATGGCGTCGGCGAGGAGACTCATCGCCAACCCGGCCAAGGCTCCGGCCGAGCCGGACCGGTCTCGGCGGGCACGCGCGTGCAAGGCCCGAAACCGCCGCCAATAGTCCACGGGATCCGCGAGGGGAAAAACGCGCCCCTTGAAGAGGCCGCGCTCCATCCAGTGCGAGATCTGCGGGCCCCTTAGTTCAAACCACTCCTCCGTCCAACCCGTCTCCGGGTCGGGCGCGTAGCGGTGCCACTCGCCCGGCAGAAGAAGAAAGACCGTGCCGGTCCGGAGCGTCGCCGAGCGCTCCCGCCACTCGACCTGACCCGCTCCGCGGCGCACAAAGACCAGTTGCAGGGCGGGCAAGACCCGGCCGGTCTCCCAGTCGAAGGCCCGGCCGGCGGGATGGTCCGGCGGCGGGTAGGCCAGCCCCGGGCGGATCCGCGTCGAGCCGATGGCCGAGAGATGAAAGCCCCAGGCGTCCTCCACCGCGCCGGCCGCGCGATACTGGAAATAGTCGTCGATAGGTTTTTGCATGCTACGGAGAGGAAAGCGCCGGTAAAGCCCGTTGTCCGTCGGCTCGCGTCCCGGTTGTTTTCCTGCATGCAGCACCCCGCCCACCCCCTTCGGATCGGTCTCTTCGGCATTGGTCTCGAGGCCTATTGGCCACAATTTCCAGGTTTGGAGGAGCGCCTGCGCGGCCTGGTCGCACGAGTGGGCGCACGGCTCGCGCGACCCGAAGTGGAGGTCGTCAACCTCGGCCTGATCGACGGCCCGGAGAAGGCGATGGAGGCGGGCCACGCCTTTCGACGCGCCGATGTGGATGTGATATTTTTGCATGTCACCACCTATGCGTTAAGCTCCACCGTGCTCCCGGTGGTGCGGCGGGCCAAGGTGCCGGTGATTATCCTCAACCTGCAACCGGCGGCCGCGATCGACTACGCCGCCTTCAACCGCATGGGCGACCGCACGCGCATGACCGGCGAGTGGCTCGCCCATTGTGGCGCGTGTCCGGTGCCGGAGATCGCCAACGCCTTCAACCGCGCCGGCATCGCCTTTCACCAAGTCACCGGGGTCCTCGCCGACGACAGCGAGGTCTGGGCCGAGATCGACGCGTGGGTCGAGGCCGCGCGGGTCGCGCACGTGATGGCGCACAATCGGCTCGGCCTGATGGGGCACTACTACAACGGCATGCTCGACATCTACACCGACACAACCCGCCAGCTCGCATGCTTCGGCGGGCATATCGAAATCGTCGAGGTGGAGGAGCTGGCCGCGCTGCGCCGCGAGGTCACGCCCGCGCTCGCCGAGGCCAAGCTCGCCGAGTTTCGCGAGAGATTCGACATCCAGCCGGACTGCGCCGTCGCGGAGCTGGAGCGCGCCGCCCGGACCGCGGTGGCGCTCGACCTGCTCGTGGCGCGGAAGCGCCTGGGTTCGCTCGCCTACTACCACATGGGCACCGGCAATCCGGAGAACGAGGACGTGATGAGCTCGGTGATCCTCGGCACCTCGATGCTCACGGCCCGCGGCGTGCCGGTGGCGGGCGAGTATGAGGTGAAGAACGCGCAGGCGATGAAGATCCTGGACAGCTTTGGCGCGGGCGGATCCTTCACCGAATACTACGCGATGGATTTCAAGGACGACGTGGTGTTGATGGGCCACGACGGCCCCGGGCACATCCGCATCGCGGCCGGCCGGACGAAGGTCCGCCCGCTCGAGGTTTACCATGGCAAGGTGGGCCGAGGCCTTTCGGTGGAGATGAGCGTGCGGCACGGACCGGTGACCCTGCTCTCGGTGGTCGAGTATGCGGACGGCTCCCTGAAGCTGCTGCACGCCGAGGGCGAGTCGGTGCCGGGCCCGATCTTGGAAATCGGCAACACGAACAGCCGCTACCGCTTTCCGATCGGCGCGCGCGCTTTCGTCGAGCGTTGGAACCAGCAGGGGCCGGCGCACCACTGCGCCGTCGGCGTGGGCCGGCTGGGCGACAAGATCGACAAGCTCGCCAAGTTTCTCGGCCTGGCCTCGGTGCGCATCTGCTAGATTAGTGTCCCGTCACTGAAATTCCCTGCACAAATGGGAGACCTTGCCGAGGATGAGATCGGCCGGGGCGCCCTGCCCCTCGCGCCCGCCCGGCGATTCGACGTGCCACGGGCGTCTCGCCCGTGGGTTCGGAACAGGGGCGGGGGCTGGTTTTGGCGTCTCGCCGAGCCCCCGCGGGAAGACGCTGGGCGAGACGCCCAGCGCAGCACCCGGGACGGGTGCGCTCCCCGGACCTCGGTAAGCACGGCGCCGTATCTGGCGAGACGCCCAAGCCAGTCCAAATCGGCTACAGCTTCATTTGAAATATTCGGAGGCTCCTCCTGCTTGCCCGGGGATGAGCATATCCGAAACCGCGTGCGCGCGACGGCTTCGCAGGCGATTCGCACGCTTCCTCCTCAGTCTGTCGAACGCTGCGGCAGCACCCTTCGCTCACGCCAAGCCGCGTCACATTCCCCGCGTAAGCAAACAACAAGACCCCCATGAACCCTCGGCACGGGACTGAGAGGGCGGGCGCAGTCGTTCGCCACGTCTTCGCGCCGGCTTTTTGGCATCACGCCGATCTGTTTCTGCGCGCTTCCGCGGGCGTGCCCCCCCGTGCCCGTGACCGCAGCCCCGAGGGCAACGTGAGGGCGTGAGGGCACGCCCGCTCCTTCACTCAGGCGCCGCCGGCGGTGGAGAGGCTTTTCGGGCGGAAGGCTTGGCGGAAGGTGGCGCCGATGTAGTCGCGGTTCATGCGCGCGATGAAATCGTGGCTGATCAACTTCGGGCAGGCGGCGCTGCACTCGTATTGGTTGGTGCAGTTGCCGAAGCCGAGCTCGTCCATCTTCGA